>CAYNVM010000023.1:0-18517 GCA_964400645.1 uncultured Akkermansia sp.
CCCAAGTTAATTTCTTCAGCAATTTCTTCAGGGGTAGGTTCTCTCCCGAATTCCTGAACCAACTGCTTCTGAACTCGCATCAACTTGTTGATCGTCTCAATCATGTGGACAGGAATACGAATCGTTCTTGCTTGGTCTGCAATCGATCTCGTAATGGCCTGGCGAATCCACCATGTTGCGTACGTGGAGAACTTGTAACCGCGGCGGTATTCGAACTTCTCAACGGCTTTCATCAAGCCCATGTTCCCTTCCTGAATCAAATCCAAGAATGAAAGGCCTCGGTTCGTGTACTTCTTAGCAATGGAAATCACAAGACGAAGGTTAGCCACGACCATCTTGTCCTTAGCACGGCGTGCTTCACGAACCCATTGTTGGAGTTCTTTGTGAGCTTCCTTCATTTCATCATGTGTCATCCACATGCGGAGTTCGTACTCCTTGCGCTTACTCAACTCTTCTTTGGTACCACCGCTCGCCGCAATCATTTTGTCGAGTTTGTTCACGTGGTCCATGGCGACGTTGATGCGCTTGGTGAAATCTTCAACAATCTTATGTTTGAAGTACAAGCGATTATACAGCTTGATCAGCTGGGTATGAATCTTCTGGAATTCAGAATCGCCAGCCTTGGCCTTTGATTTGGAAGGAGCCGTTTTTTCGCCCTTCTTTGCGGCCATGTACATCTTGCGATAAGCGGCATCGGCATCCTCGTGAGCATCATCAATCTGGGCAAGCAAAGCCTTTAACCCCTTCATGTAACGTTCCCTTGAATCGATCTTCTTATCAAGGATAACTCGATCAAAGCGTTCGGAGCCATCTAGCAAGCGAAGTGCCAAATCGAGGTAGTCTTGGTAGACAATACCGAATCTGTGGATACAACGCTGAACATTCTGCTCAGCTGTTTCAATGCGCTTGGAAATTTCGACTTCTTTTTCACGGCTAAGGAGGTCAACGGAGCCCATCTGCTTGAGGTACATCCGGACGGGGTCGTCCAAGATGTCCATCTTAGCTTCCATTTTTTCCTCTTCGTCTTCTTCCTCAGCATCGCGGTTACGTGCCCGGTCCGTGTAATTATCAACTTCCGTTGCGTCGATAATTTCAAAGGCCATTCCACGCAAGCGTTCCATGACGCTCTCGTAGTCGGTTGCATCAAGAAGATCGTTACCTAGAGATTCATTAATGTCGTCATAGGTCAAATACCCCTGATCCTTAGCCAACTTGATGAGCTCACGGACTTTTTCCTGGATTTCAGGCGTATCAATAGGGCTACTCACCTTACGACTTGCTTCTGCAGCGCGGATGCGATCTTCCTCAAGCAAAGCAGAAAGCTTCTTGGGCTTCTCTTCTTTGGGGGCCTTTTCTGCCTTGGTGGATGAAGCAGCCTTCTTCACTTTTGCTTCCTTTGCGACAGCCTTTGGCTCGTCAGAAACTTTCTTTGAAGCGCTAGCTTTGGTCACCTTAGTGGCTGTGGCCTTCTTGGCTTTTGGCTTTTCTGTTGCCGTCACAGGAGCCTTAGTGGCCTTAGCAGGCTTACTCGCAGGAGTAGCCTTCTTGGCACTGGACGACTTCGCTTCTGAAGCAACCGCTGAAGCCTTAGCTTCAGATTTCTTGCTTGCAGTAGCGACTTTTGCTTTGTCCTTTGTAGGTTTGGTGCTCTTTGCTACAGGAGCCTTTGTTGCTCCTTTGCTTGTAGCACCCGTACGTTTTTTGGGAGATTTATTATCCTTAGAGGGAGACGAAGTAGCAGAATCGTCAGGTGTAGCCATAATCACAGATAGGTGCAGATCAATGGGATACTAATAGGACACAATGCGACCATTATAGCAAGTCCAATGACAAGTTGCGGAGAGGTTACTATGAAATGATTCACTTGTCAACCAAGGGTGTGAACAAGCTCACTCAAAGTTGCCGGTCATTAAGACTTTGTCAGAGAATATAGAAAAATACGTCTGCCCCAGGCCATGATCCCATCTAGGATTCTGGCGTAAAATCTCGAATAAGTTTTTGTATTTCCACTAGTTCGCTCATCAACTCCTTACTTCTTTCTGGCTGAAGACGAGGAGATTTCAGCTCGGCCAGAATGGCCGATCGTTTATTGGCCAAGGCAATTTTTGATAAGCCACTGCACGCCTCTTCAACAGCTCCAGCGAGATCTTTGATGGGGAGAGGATCTAAATGCATCGCCTGAAGCGCCAAAGCTTCCTCTGGTTGTAAGGTGTGTATATAGGCCTGAATCGCTGAGATGTCCCCTGCTTGCGGACATTTCTCCAAAATGTGTTTGAGGACAATACTTCCTGTCACCCATTCCATAGGATCAAGCAAATCCTCGTACCGCTCGAGCAACATCGTTTGAGCCTCAGGATACTGGAGCGCAAACTCACTTAGCACCACAATCGCTCTATCGACGAAAATGGGCTTAATCTCTCGCTGGACTTGTTTCTTCCCTCTATCCTCCAGAGCTCCCCTGTACGACTGAATACGCCCCTGCCCTTGTTCGGCCTGTTGGACACGTTGTCGGAGTTCTGGGAGAGCAATATGCAAGCGCATCGCCAAATCAGAAATAGCCAGATCCCTCTGGACATGATCCTTAACGGTCAATAACAAATCGACCATATTATTGATGAACGTTGCCGTCTCAACCGGATTATCAAGTTGGTGATTCATCCGAGCTCGTTCAACTCGTGCCTCAAAAAACGGTTTTGCCTCGTTGATAGCCCTTGCAAATGCATCACTCCCTTCTCGCTTGATAAGCGAATCGGGGTCATCTCCTGCCGGCAAAGTAACAAGCATTAAGTCCATCCCCAATGGAGCTAGAATAGCAAAGGCTTTGTCTGCTGCAGCCATCCCTGCACTATCACTGTCAAAACACAAAAGAGCGCGGGAGGTATATCGTCTGAGCAACTTGGCGTGCTCCGAGGTAAAAGCTGTTCCCAAGGGAGCCACAGCTGAGGTGAAGCCTGCTTCGTGAATGGCAATGACGTCCAATTGGCCTTCGCAGATCAATACATAGCCCAACTTACCAATACTCGCTTTAGCTCGATCTAGCCCAAAGACTATCTGACCTTTTTTGAAAATCGGTGTTTCAGGAGAGTTGATGTATTTCCCGGTGTTGACCGCCTGTCCGAGCACTCGCCCAGAAAAAGCTACGCACTCTCCACTGGTATTGCGAATAGGAAACATCAACCTATCCCTAAAACGAGCATATACCCTCCGTCCCTCAGCGACATCGGCCAATCCTGACTCCATCAAGTAACGTACAGGTATCTTGGCTTGCTTTTCTGCCCAGTGCAAAAATTCAGAAGAGTTCTGAGGAGCCCAACCAATTCCCCACCGTTGGACAACGTCCATACTCAGTCCTCTCGATTTAAGATAATTACGAGCATGTTCTGCTGCAGGCGAATCAATGAGCAAATGATGGAAGTAGTCACTTGCAACTTTGTTGACCTGAATAAGCGTCCGCCGCGTCCTCAGCTGGGATTGAACCTCAGGGTCATCCGAACCATCACTAATAGGTATGCCCGCTCGTTCCGCAAGTTTGTGAACCGCATCAGAGAAGCTAATATTCTCGTACTTTTGGACAAAGGAAATGGCGTCCCCTCCTGTGCCACATGCAAAGCATTTGAAAAGCTGTTTCGCAGGAGTCACTGTCAACGAGGGATGGCTATCATTGTGGAAAGGACACATGCCTTTCCAACTAGCACCCGCTCGTTTTAAGGGTAAATACGACCCCACCAACTCGACGATGTCGGTTGCTGCTAAAACTTGTCGTATACTCTCTTCTGAAATCATCCCCATCTCGCCAACGGAACTATACCATACGAATCTCTCAGACCTAGTGAGAATTCCTCAGATCTAGTTAATTTCTTACTCGTTTAACCAAGATCGGATTCTTGTCAAAGTATCATTAAAATGACATGATACGGCCATGTATAATACTGTGGTGAATCACATGTTGCGCACATTAGTCTTACCAATTTTTTCTCTTTCCTGTTTAGGTATTTTATCCTCCTGCTCAGATTGTATTTGTACAGGAAAGGGTGTAGGAACTATTGCACATGTAAAGCTTAAGCATAAAGATCAACCATGGTACAGATGCGTTCACCGCGATGGGCAGACGATGTATCAAACGATGACAACGGTCAGTTGGACGTTCCAACATGAACTGGGCTACTGGGATGCCTATGGTGCCAAGAGCAAACAACTTTACATGCGAGCCCAAGGAAAGACCTTCACCGTATTTTCTGGCTATGTCTGGACCGGCTCGACTCAAGGTCCAACAACAGAAAAGCTTCTTACCCCTTCCCTCTTCCACGATGCTATGTTGCACGCCATGCAAAATGGAGCACCTCTCACTCAGGCTCAAGCCGATGGCGCCTTCTATCAATTGATGAAAGCCGAGAACTTTGTGCTAGCAGGGACCTACTTTGCGACAGCCCGCAATTTTGGTAGCTCCTACACAGGCCCTCAAAACCAACAGGCTTTGACCATTAAGCGACGTTCTTTCAAAAGTAAGTAATCAACCTACTTCACCGAAGCTTCGTCGGTAATAGGAAGAAGCACCTTTGGGCATTTCATCCCCCAATTGATGCTTGCTTCAAATCGAGGGATTTGGAAGTCGTCGTCCCGCCACTCAAACGTGGGCTTTCCCTGATGATCTGCGGTTTCACTTGAAATCACTTCAACTGGGGGCTTCAGGCTGAACCATACTCTTCTCGCAACCTTGGCGCATGATGTTGAGGGATCGAGCGCTATGATGTGTTCTGCACATTCTAGAGCTCTAGCCTCGTCTCCTGCTTCACAGTACACCATGACTCTAAGCAAGTCGTAGTATTGCTTGATCATGCGTAAATTATTCTTAGGGGACGCCTGCTCTAATGTGTCTATCAGCTGAAGCACTGAAGCATACTCACCCGCCTCCTTTGCCTCTGCTAATTTTGACTTAACGGCAGGGACATCTTGCGTCACCACCTTCATGGCTGGTAAGCATATGAGCCGGATGTTCTCCGCAAACTTTGAAGCAGGATCTAAGTTGATCACTGTATCAAAGGTTTTATCAATCTCATTTCCTGGATCCTGGCGTTTATCTCCACTGGTTGACTCCATCAATACTTGAGAGACATACGCCACCAATTGTCGCAAGAACGGTGTGGCGTCGTTTGAATTTTTCACCTTGCGATCCAATTCTTGAATGGCCGCCTTTTTGGCCTCCTGCCCCATCGACTGCGCCGCTTTATATTGTCGCCAAATTGAATCATTCAAATCCTTCTGGCGCTCTTTTCGAGCCAACATGTGGAGCAGACCACTCATATCCTCAGTATCATCAGCTAATGTGCTATTCATCAGCTTCTCATAAGGTTCGTAGAAACTTATGAGTCTGTCAGGTAATGAGGCGATCAGTAAGCCAACTAGCTTGAAATCAGCCTCCGAAGTTATCTTGTCTGGCAGATGATCAAGCAAGGGAATCACATTTTTCCTATTCTCCTTGGCTATTTGGAGCTCTACCTCTAGCCAATCTAGCCCCGATGCCAACTCCGAATCGATGGAGTAATAAGGACGCCCTTTTTCATCCGTAAAAACTAGCGTCGTTGGCATTTCGTCGGCCTCCCCCGGCATCTGGCTAACACAGACGTAGTCAGCTTTAACGAGTGCCCTGAATGCAGGAGACATCAATAAATCACTAATGGGATTGCCATCCTGCCAATTATGCCCCTTATAAATAACCAGGACATTCTTGCTTTCATTCTGAGCCTGAAGTTGCCCTTTTTCTAGATCATCAAGGATGTCTTCAGCGGGCTCACCACCCGTCAACCCTGAGACAGTTGCTACGGCGCAGAGAACGCAGTCCCGTCCAAAATTGACGAGACTGCGGATAAGCTCAAAACTGACCATAGCAAGATTTGCCATAATTACTTTTAGCCCTTAGGAGCTAGTTCTGGAGAGAATTTCAACCCTGGGAATTCTCTCACATATTGAGTTCCCTTCTTCTCTGACCACTGGACAGGGACAAATGTGAACATCCAACGTCGAGCACTTCCATTGACAGGAGCTTTGACTAATACCTGATTCCATCCCTTCTTGAGCTGAATCATCGTCGGTTGGCGCAGATAGTAGTTTTCATCAATAAGGGCTCCATTATTGCCAGGCTTTGCCCATTCTGGTGGTTCAATCTCTTTTCCATTGACCCAGAATTTCGTATCGCAATGGAACCACTTGCCTTGGACACTCACGGGACCATTGCGCCAGTCGGACACGGCCCAAGTCTGCCCACTCACCCAGAATGGGACCTCCTGATCCTTCGGAGAATAGATCGAAGTCGTCGCATAATAGGTCGTGTTCTTACCGGGGAATTTTCCAACTTCTCCACCATTGAAAATAGTCGGGTAGTCGCAGTAATGTTTGAAGATAAGCGTGGCTCCCGTGTAAGCTTCCTTACTCCATTCGTAGTCCTTGTTGTCGATGGTGTATTTCTTGACCAACTTACCAGAACTCTTCAGCTGTTCTTCTGGAGCAAAAACGGTATCTGTCTTCCCATTATTAGGAATAGGTCCTAGCAATTTCCATCCTATGTCTGCTTGGCGCACATAAGGGAATGGACGATTCTTGAAAAAGCGATCGCGAATGGCCACGACGCGGTTTTCATACTCCGCAAATCCCTTCAACAATGGATCTCCCTGCACTGGCAGATTGGAGAAGTACTTGAAGTACTCGTCCTTGTTGGGATCAAATTTGTAAGGAGCATGCGGATTGTTCCAAAGAGGTTCTGAAATCAAGGCAATCCCTGAGTAAATACCAGTAATGGTTTCTTGCGTAACAGGATCCTCAATGGGCAAATCTGGCCATGAGCACAAGATCATCCCTAAACCTTCCGCATCGCTAAATGGACAAGGCCGGCGGAAGTATGCCACCATTGACATTTCGAAGGGGTCAATGTGGTTGATATAGGTCTCCAATGAGTCAATATATTGCGATCCCTTCGTCGGCCATGCCTTAGCAGCAGCTCGCCCTGACCAAAGATGCTCAACGGCATTATTGTACCCTGATGGGCTCAAACCGGGCTGCCATCTGATGGGCTTTGGTGTCGGTGCGGGTAATTTGTCGACAAAGTTGAAGTAGCTAACAAGCGTGTCGTTGTTAACTTTTGTTTCTGGTTCTCTGGCTTCGTCTGTTCCGATGTGGATGTATGGCAAGTGCCCCTTGGGAACAAGGTCATACATCTCGCGCACCAATTTCCCCAAAGCTTCTATCGCCTTAGGATCATTCATCGAATTGATGTTGAGCGAGCGACGGAAGCATCCTGAGTGACCAGGCATGTCCATTTCTGGAATGAGCGTAACATTGCGCAAACGACAATATTCAACCAAATCCTTGAATTCCTCTTGAGTATAAAAATCTCCAGGACGACGAGTAAAGTTCTGCGGATCGTTCAGCTCGGGATAAAGCTTTGTCTCCAAACGCCACCCTTCATTCTCCGTAAAATGGAAATGGTAGACGTTCATCTTCACCTGAGCCATCGAGTCGATCACTCTCTTGATCGCATCCACTGGCATGTAGTTGCGACCCACATCGTTCGTAAAACCTCGGATTTCAAAATCTGGCCAGTCGACAATCTTACAAGAGGCAATCGTCGTCTTGCCCCCTCTTCTCAGAATCAACTGTTCCAGGGTCTTCATGCCATAGAAAAATCCCTTGGTACCTGTTGCACTAATAACTGCACCTTTCTCTCCCACCTGAATCTGGTATGACTCATCCATCATCTTGGGAGACTTCAACTTCGTCCCAATGCCAGGGATACTCTTCACAACGTTGAAAACGATGTTGTATCCCTTCCCGCCTTTAACTTTTACCTCATGGTCCTTGAGGAAGTCGGTCAGCTCTTTCTTGATCAAGGTCAACCTTTCTTCATCATCCACTTTGCCTTTCCCTGGGAATGTCAACTGTACGGTCTCAAGTGGCAAAGCCGACTTCCCCCAGTTGACTTGGTGGGGCTTTGGCAACAATGGAGGAGCGTTATCTGGATAGGTACGATAGTTCTTCCCATTAGCTGGATATTCAGTCGCAGTTTCTCCTGCTTGCAGGGTTGGGCTCGCAAGCAAGCCTAGACAAGAAATACCACCTACTAATAGGAACTGAGAAAATAATTTCATATAGAAGTTCTTTACCTTAAAAGTTTATCGGACTACTCGCTGTAGCACAATAGCGGTACGTGGAAGCAAGTACAAGGAAAGCTTTCCGTCCTTATTGGTAAAATGATGCATGGTGCAGTCTTGACGACCTAGTCCGCCAAAGCGCTGTTCATCAGAATCTAAGACAATGCGCCATTCTCCTGGCTCGGACGACTCTAACAAGTAGTCAGGAATCGCTTTTTCTCCAGACCAGTTGAAGACAAAAATCAATGGTCCGCGTCGGAAGGCTAGCACTTGGTTCTGCTCGTCAATCTGTAATGGAGTTGCGTATGGAACAGACAAGACATGACTTCTCTCCGCCAACTCCACCATCGCTTTGTCAAAAGCTGCCAAATACGTAAATCTCAGGTCTTGGTTGTCCACCAATGACCACTGACGACGGCAGTACTTATAGGACCAACCATTGCCTTCACGTGGAAAATCAATCCATTCCGGGTGTCCAAATTCATTACCCATGAAATTGAGCCATCCTTCCCCTCCCGCAGCTAATGACACCAAACGAATCATCTTGTGCAAGGCCATCCCTCGGTCAATGACTAAACTCTGATCATTCTTGTTCATGTGCCAATACATCTCAGAGTCCATGAGACGGAATGACAGCGTTTTATCACCCACTAATGCCTGGTCGTGACTTTCACAGTAGGCAATGTGCGGTTCTCCGTAACGTCGATTGGTTAAAGTGTACCACATGTCACCCATCCGCCAGTCTTCGTCTTTACGCTCTTTGATCAATTTGATCCAATAGTCTGGAATCCCCATCGCCAAACGATGCGTAAAGCCAATTCCTCCTTCATCAACAGGTCGGCACAAGCCTGGCATGCCTGACATGTCTTCAGCAATGACAATGGCCCCTGGCTTCACCTCTTGAATGACCCGGTTGGCCAATTGCAAATAGGAAACAGCATCGTGATCCACACTGGGTCCAAAATACGCCCCTAAGTTGTCAAAGGGTTCGTGTCCTCTATGGAAGTACAACATTGAAGTGACTCCATCAAAGCGGAATCCATCAAAGTGATATTCATCCAACCACCAACGTACATTCGATAGGAGAAACTCGATGACTTCATCTCGCCCGTAGTCAAAGCAACATGAATCCCAATCAGGGTGCTGTCCTCGCGACCCTGACAAGAAATACTGACCTCCTGATCCATCAAAATTCTTGAGACCTTCAGCCTCATTCTTCACTGCATGTGAATGCACGATATCAAGAAGAACAGCAATGCCCAACCCATGGGCCTTGTCGACCAAGTACTTGAGATCATCAGGTGTGCCAAAACGAGAAGAAGGTGCAAAGAATGAAGAAACGTGATAACCAAAAGATCCGTAGTATGGATGCTCCTGAATGGCCATCAACTGAATAGTGTTGTACCCACCATTGGCTATTCTAGGTAAAATATGGTCAGCAAATTCTCGATAGGTGTGCACTCTCTCGTCTTCTCCTGACATCCCGACATGTGCTTCATAAATCACGGGAGAGTCCACCCGGGAGGGATCAAATTGATTCTTCCACTGGTAGGGATGTTCTGGTGCCCAAATTTCGCCTGAAAAATCGTATGTTTCTGAATCCTGAACCGCTCTCTTGATCCATGCAGGAACTCTGTCCTTGTGTTCTCCATCAGCACCTACAACATGGACCTTGATTCTCTGCTGATGTTTAAGCGTATCGGGTGACAAACGAATTTCCCAAACTCCTCGCGCATTGCGCACCATTGGATGGGATTCTCTATCCCACTGATTAAAGTCTCCAATCAGGCTCAACGAACGAGCTCCAGGTGCCCATTCTCTATAGATCCATTCACCAGTGTCTTTATCTCTGGTAATACCGTAATAATTCCACCCTAATGAACAGTCTAATAAAGTTCCAAAACGTTCTCGAATCCTCTTCAGTCGGAAGTCAAACATTCTTTGACGATCCTTAATTTGACGCGTATATGGACTTAACCAACTGTCAGCCATAACTAATCCTGGAATTGGAGGTCTTCTCATTAACTTCAATCCTAAGAAATTTTAGCTCCGTTGTCGATAAAGTTCCCCCAACAAGTTCTATTATTTAAGCCCTTGTTGTTCTCAACGAAGCTGTTTAAGGAGCTTCTTGTATACGTTATTCATGACAGAAACAGGCAACGCATACGTCTCCGCTCTATTTGCTCGAGCTATATTCATGCCTAGCAAATGCCCATCTAAATCAAAAAGCGGGCCTCCCATCCCATTGGGAGATAATGGGGAATCGTGTTGAATCACTTCAGGGAATGAATCTCGTCGAGCACTCGCCATCCCTAAATCTTCCTTGCTCACAGTAGCCTTCTGAGTTTCCCCCATAAACTTAGCCCGTGATGACAACACCATTTCTACCTCTACTTCTCTGCCTTCTCTCTCTACCTTCACTTGAAGACTATCCCCAGGGTGTTTCCCTTGCAATATAGCCCCCAGTTCGTCGAGCGTTTTAACAGGAACGGAGTCCATGGTTAAAATCTTGTCATTGGGACAAAGTCCAGCCTCAGCGGCTGGGCTCTCCGGAACGACCTCTGCAATCAATGTCGGAGGTTGAAATGAAAGACCTATGTATGGGATCTTATCAAGCTTATCCTGAATGGGGCGTGCGTTTGCTGAAATAATACCCAGTCGGATTCTACGTCTTTTGCGCGATGTCGCACCATTGCTCACCACTATTGTCCCAATACTTGCTTCCCCTTCAACCTGATCCGGGACAAAGGCTGATGGGGTATCAACGTGGATCAATGCGACGTCACTTTCCTGATCGATGATCAACGGCTTTACGTTCTCAAAAACTCCACCATCTAAACGCACTGTATACCCCTTATCTGGAGTCAACTCGCTTGCCTTAGTGATGATATCTCCCGTTGAACTCATAACCACTCCATAGGCCACGACCTCTTGGCCATCATAGATGACAGCTGAAGCCCTTTGAATCAGCTCTCTGATCGGCTCTGCGACATCGAGGATAGTTGGTCCATTGATCCGTTGATCAAATTCAAGACCGCCTTGGTCTTCCTGAGACCAAGCCTGACTCTGCATCGCTATGACGGCAATCAATCCAAAAGTGGTAACAAGTCTCACGTTTTTATTCCCCTTCTGTACTTTTTGCCTCACTTTGCTTCACATCTTCCTCGGTGAGACCTGGTATATAAATTGATTGAGTCGGGTCTATGGTCAGGGGTGATAGTAATTTAGCACCACTCGTCTGATCGACTTGACCAGTCTGCAAACTGCCGACTTGCTCATTTAATGGCTCAAACAAGGACATGGCTGTGTGGATATTGTCCTCTAGCCCAGTTCCTATTCGACTGTGAATCCCTATGAGTTCTCCTCGTAAATTAAAAAGTGGACCTCCGGAATCACCTCCAATGACCTTACAATCAGTTTGAATGGTCCCGTCATGAATGGAAACAACGCGCCCTAGGCGGAAAACAATACCACGCTCTTGATCAAAGCCTCCAGGATAGCCTAAAGCCACAACCCATTCCCCTATTAACGGCGCTGTCGTCGCAAGGCGCACATGGGGATAAGTCGCACTCGTTTCAATTCGGGCAATTCCTGTGTCCAATTTTTGATCTCGCCCCATGGACTTTCCCACTAGCTCTTCACCATTCTCTCGAGTCAATCGAAGTTTAGTCCCTGCCCCACCAATGACATGAGCAGCTGAATAAATCTTCCCATCTGGTGAGACAATAACCCCACTGCCATGCTGCCCATTAGCAAATATCTCGACAACTGTACCCTTGACAGTAGGTATCATCTCTTGAATCGCTTGCTGAATTTGCTTGAGCTCAACAATGGAATCAGGAGTCCCCGCTGGTAACACTGAACGCCTGTGCTCTGTAATAACGGGCGCTGGTGTTTCTCGCTGAGCCGTTGACTCATTCAAATCTGCGTCCTGAATAATAGACTGCTGGACATCATCCTCCCCATAGAGCTGCTCGTCACCGTACCCGACAAAACTGACGATGCCGTACGTAACGGTGATAGTTCTCTTCAAGAGCTGACAAATTTTCGCCATCTGGGAGGTCAATTTAGAGAAACAAGACGAAAAGGCAACGGGGGCTCAGTTCCCGCCTCTCAAAAGGACTCTCTACTCTTCATCAGAGTCCAGAGCATCCCATTCGGCATCTGAATCAGCAGTTTTGCTAACATGAGCTTTGCTGGCAGTGGACTTCCCCGATACCTGCTGTTCACTCGTGGTAGCATCCTGCTGCGGAACCAAGTTATCGTAAAAATGAATACCGATAAATAAACCGGCAAGCGTAACGGCAACTATGGCGATATCTCTCATACGTCCACTATTGTAGCGAATCTTTACCTACAATCGAGTGATTTCTGTTTCATCTGTTACTTCAGCCTTTATTCAACGGTGATACTGAAAGTTCCCTAAAATCCAAGGGTAGATCAATAACCAGAAGCGTCCCTTCATGACGGACTGCAATCGGCTGACCATCTAACTTCACAACACACCCCTCTTTGGAATAGCCATGAAGAATCAAACTCGTTGGAGAATGGAATAACTCCTCTTGCCCACTCGCCTCTCTACGGAGAACAAATCCCTCATCATTAGACTCATAATCAAAACGATCTAAACGATACTCTCCTTGTTTGTAACCATACCCATCACCTGAATCGAGATACAAGTAACTCGTCCGCTGATCATTTTTTGCCCACCATAAATGTAAATAAAGAGGTGGTTGTTCTAGCTCTCCGACATACTGTTGAACGGGCCAATGCGGAATCACGGCTCCGCCACGTACAAAAACGGGGATGTGTTCCAAACTGCATTCCAACTTGGCCTCATTGTTATCCAGATTGGACACGAGGGGGGCATCACTCTCGTAATCATACCATGTTCCTGGTGGCACATAGAAGCGCACCTCCTTGCATCCCTCTTCCAAGATAGGGACAACATACATGTCGTCGCCGACAAAAAATTCTGCACCGCGCCAGTGGGTGTCTTTGAATTCTCCAAACTGAATAGGCAATGAACGAATGATCGGATACCCCTCGTTAGAATACCTATAGAATTGAGTATAAAAATAAGGCAACAATCGATATCGATTCTCTATAGCTGTTCGGACATAGCTCAACACCTTTGTCCCAAAACACCATGGTTCTTGGGATTCTGATTCCCCTGAGCAGTGATTCCTAAAGAACACATGAAAAGCCCCTAACTGCATCCATCGACAAAACAACTCTGCAGACGGCGTCTCCATAAATCCTCCTACATCTGATCCAGCAAAAGATACACCAGATGTCGCTAGCCGTTGGCACTGCAAATCCGCTAACCTCAAATGATCCCATGAAGACACGTTGTCTCCCGTCCATGTAGCCGCATAACGTTGCATTCCCGCAAACCCCGAACGTGTTAGGACAAAGGGTCGCCGTTCTGGAGCAAATTTTCTCATCCCTGCCTCAGTTGCCATGACCATGCAATGCCCATAGATATTATGGGCCTTTTTATGTGAACACGGTCTTCCATCATAGACGTGACGAGTATCCAAGGGGAAGGTGGTATTAGGCACAATGATGGGCTCATTCATATCCGTCCAAATACCTCTAATCCCAATTTCTCCTATCTCATGCTTAAAAAGATTGGACCACCATGTCCGAACATAAGGGTCAGTAAAATCTGGGAAATGACACAACCCCGGCCATGCCTTCCCCTGTAACAGGAATCCATCCTGCCTTCGGCAATAGCAACAGTTCTTAAATCCACTTGCCCAAATCGGAGACTTCTCTTCGACCTTAACTCCTGGGTTAACGATACTGACTAACTTGATCCCTATGTTCCCAAGTGTCTTTACTAGATCCGCAGGTTCAGGGAATCCCTCTCTGTCCCACGTAAAGCTTCTATTCCCTTCCAAATGATGGATATCGAGGTGAATGGCATCACATGGGATATGTTCTCGCCTCAATCGCTCCGCCAAATACTTCACAACACTATCAGGGTAATAGCTCCAACGCGATTGGTGATACCCTAATGACCATAGTGGGGGCAACGATGGCAAACCAGTTAACTGGGTATAGTGAGCGATGACATCCAATGCAGATTCACCACCTATAAGGTAGTAATCCATCAACCCACATTCTGATCCAAATTTCAGGGTCTCCTCATCTTCTGCTCCAAAATCAAAGAATGAACGCCCCGTATTGTCATAGAGAATCCCATAGGCTGAGTGCTCAGTGAGCCCAATGAAAAATGGGATACTCTTATAGAGTGGGTCAGATTCATCCGTATAGCAATAGCTGTCACACCCCCACATCTCTAGATGACGCCCCCTCAAATTGAGAGCTCCTGACTTATCCCCCAATCCATAGAAGTGCTCGTTCTCTCGGATCTTCTTCGTCACCCAGTTCATCTCCCCGCCATTCCAGCTGTTGATTGAATGCTGAAACCCATCGGTGTCTTCTACCAGGACTTCATTGTCTCTGCGCCTCGCAAAATGGACCTTCAGAGTCCTTCTATCCACTCGAACCGTTAGATTTTTTGTCTTTATGTCAGAAAAATTCCCGATCTCTTCTACCTCAATTTCGGCATTTTCTACTTTCAGTTCTGGATCAATGGCATAAGACGGCCATTTTTCAATCACTGCACGAGTATCGTAACGCACCCGTATGATCCATGGCGAAACCACTATCAAACGCATTCTAACGGAGTCATCACAACTCACAAAATCATAGTGACAACCATGATCCGCTGGATTTTCCAAGCAGCCTTCATCATGTCGCCGCATTGTAGCAGGACCATAAAACTGCGATTCATCACCCATAACTCTATCCCCTACAGACACTTTTACATATTTGTTCAAAATGTGCAAGTATACTTTTCCTCCTACTTACTCAACTTATTAACCAATTGTTCAAAATGACGCAAAAAACTAAATAAACATCTAGACTTATTCACTATCTTGGCGCATATTAGATGTACGACAAAAAAGGAGAGGCGTAGAGCCCATCCGGTATTATTACATTAAATATTGTTACTTATGAGCAAAATCAAAGTACTTGAGCTAGGATGGGAGTTTCCACCCATGATTAATGGTGGTCTTGGCATTGCATGTTTAGGACTTTCTAAAGCACTGTCATCCAAGGTAGATCTAAGTGTCATTGTCCCTAAGGCCGACCCTATGACACACTATCAAAACTTTCAATTAACAGGTTTGAACAACATTACCCTCGAAGACATTGAGAATGTCGAAGGAAGGTATACTTATGAAAGTTTTGCTCTTGTCGAGCATGCTCCAGTGAAAGTCGATCCTTATAAGACTGCTGAAGGATCTAGCGATTATGTTTCTTTCACTGAAGAAGGAAAAATCAACTTCTCTAAGACTCACAAATCTGACTTGGATCTCTTCACTTCTAAAGAGGATTTGTACGCAGGTGACCTTGCTCGTAAGGTCATCGAATTCTCCAAAATCGCCACGAAGTTGGCTATGAAGCACGATTTCGACATCGTTCACGCCCACGACTGGCTCACTTTCCTCGCTGGCGTCGAAATCAAGAAGGCCACGGGCAAACCCTTGGTCATTCACGTCCACGCTTCCCAATTTGACCGTGCTGGCGCTGATGCTCGCGGTTGGATCTACGACATTGAAAAATATGGGATGGAACAAGCAGACGCTATCATCCCTGTCAGTAAGTACACGGGTACTATTGTCAGTGGTCACTACGGCATCCGCCCTGATAAAATCTTCCCTGTCCACAATGGTGCTGACCCTGTCTGCGTCTACCATGGTAAGAAGAAGTTCCCTGAAAAGTTGGTCCTCTTCCTTGGCCGCTTAACCGCCCAGAAAGGCCCGGAATTCTTCCTCCAAATTGCAGCTAAAGTCCTTGAAGAAACTGATAACGTCCGCTTTGTCATGGCTGGTACGGGTGAAAAACTCCGTCAGCTGATTGAATCTGGTGCATTCAAGGGTGTAGGAGACCGTTTCCACTTCACTGGCTTCCTTAACAAGAAGAAGGTCAATGACCTTCTTTCTATCACGGACGTTTACTGCATGCCTTCTGTCTCAGAACCCTTCGGGCTGTCGGCTCTTGAAGCCGCTCAGTTCAATATTCCTGCTGTCATTTCTAAACAATCTGGCGTTGCTGAAGTGATGACAGGTGCTCTCAAAGCTGACTTCTGGGATGTCAACATGATGGCTCAACACATCGTGTCTCTCATCACTGATGACGAACTTTACAAAAAGGTCGTCCAACAGAGTACTAAGGATATCCAAGCATCAACTTGGGATGCCGCCTCCGACCGAGTAATCAAAGTGTACAAGAAAGTTCTCAACAGAGACTGATTGCTTCATCGGACATTGTAGATCTATCTATTAACAACCCTCCACCTACTTTCCCCGACATGAGCAATATCTGCCTTGCATTCTTGGCACACCAACCAAATCGTCTCATTCACTATGATTTCTTCCAAATCGGTGAACACGCCTTCTATGAAGATGACGATCTGAACGCTCGTGTGCTCAGTGCTGTTGCCGAACGATGCTACCTCCCAGCCAATCGTTTGATGAAGCAACTCATTGACTTCTCTCAGGGCAAATTCCGCTTTGGTATTGCTCTGAGTGGGGTTCTCCTCGAACAGGCTCAGTACCATCGTCCTGACCTCATTGAATCGTTCCGTGAATTGGCTGATACGGGATGCGTCGACTTCCTTATCATGCCTTACTACGCTTCCTTGGCTTCAGTCTATTCCCCCCAGGAATTTGCTGAACAAATCGAAGAACATAAGGCCCTCCTGAAACGCCTGTTTGGCACAGAGTCTTCCGTCCTTGTAAACACGGGGATGCTGTACTCTAACTCCATCGCTTTCCAGGCTGAAACATTAGGATTCAGGGGTATTCTCGCCGACGGCAACCCAACTGTCCTTGACGGCTATTGGGACAACGAAGTCTTCCGTGCTCCTCAAGTCTTCAAAACGTCTACGATCTTCAGAAATCCAACCTTGTCTAATGACTTGGCCATTAGACGTACGGATCCTTCCTGGCAGGAATACCCCTTGTCTCCAATCACCTTTGCTGACTGGTTGACTCACCAACCTGGTCAAGTAACCACTCTCTCGATGGATTACGAAACCCTGGGTGAACGCCAACACGCTTCCACCGGTGTCTTCGAATTCTGGAGAACGATGATTGAGACCTGCCTCGAGTACGGCAATAACTTCATGACCCCAAGCGAAGTTGCCCAGCAGATCAAGCCATATCACGAATGTGACTGTAAGAGAGAACTCACTTGCTCCACATTTGGCTCGATGTCTCACTGGACGGACAACGTGATGCAGTATGAAGCCATCAGAAAGATTTACCGCCTTGAAGGTGCTGTAAAGGCTGCTAATGACCCAGATTTGACTCACGTCTGGCGCAAACTTCAGAGTGCTGACCACTTCCACTACATGGATAAGTCAAACTCCTTCACGCCATACGCCTCCCCATTCGATGCATACATCTATTACATGAATGCTCTGGCTGATCTCCAAATCCGAGTCAAACGCACGGCTGACCTCCAAAAGGTTGAACACAACAAAGCCTTGGTCTAATCAGCTCTGATATTTTCGCCTAAAAAAGAGCAGAGGTTTTACCCTCTGCTCTTTTTTATATTCCAACTCTGAGCACAAAAAGTTACATGCCAGGGCCTCCGGGACCTCCAGGACCACCGCCACCAGGTCCTCCGTTTGGTCCACCCCAACGATCATTCCTATCGCGGCGGCTTGATGATGAACCATCTTTCTTCTTAGTCAGAAGCTGTTCCAAGTCACTCATGGCTTGTTGCTTGTCGCTTGGATTGGTCATGCCCACGATGATCTTCTTGATGTTAGCTAGCGCTCTCACTTCATCTCCCAATTCAAAGCAAGCCTTTTCACGTTCCCACTGACGCTTGGCCTTGTGACTGGCCACATTGGCTTCTGCTTCCTTCTTATCTGAAGCACTCGCTGCAATAATGGCACA
Source organism: uncultured Akkermansia sp. (assembly GCA_964400645.1). Taxonomy (GTDB): domain Bacteria; phylum Verrucomicrobiota; class Verrucomicrobiia; order Verrucomicrobiales; family Akkermansiaceae; genus Akkermansia. The sequence continues at coordinate 18,128 of CAYNVM010000023.1, forward strand.
TTCAATGCTCACGCGCTTAGCCCACATATTTCTGAAGCCTTCAACGTCGGAATTTTCCTTGTATGGAGTCAACAGGACTCGTTCAAAGACACCTCCCACATCACACATGTTATCAGGAATGCTCTGCGGTCTGTAGTCGCTGATCTGAAGATACTGGCGAATCACGTTCCCAACGCTACCTGCCTGCCACAATTGGTCTGCTATGCTATTGGCATTTTCTGCCACTTCATTGAGAATACCCAAAATGCTCGAAGTAACATTCATGTTACCTCCCTTCTTCTCATCAACAGTCTTCTTCAAGCACAACAACATCCACTTACACTGAATCTGCAGTGCCTTTTTGAACCCTGGCTGAAGGTTTGAACCTGTATTCTGCTTACGCCATTCTGA
>CAYNVM010000023.1:18617-20516 GCA_964400645.1 uncultured Akkermansia sp.
AACTGTGATTGTGGAGTAGTTTTTGATGAGGAGTTTCCTCCCATGCCACCACGGCCACCAGGTCCTCCCATCATCATTCCGCCGCCCATACGACCATTGCTACTGCTCACAATACGGGAAGTGATCGATGTCTGATTCAACATGGCCGACTTCATAGCGGCAACATAAAGCGCCATAGCAGCGGTTTCGCTCCCTGCAGCATTACTCAAAGCCTCTTCTGCCTTGTGAATACGAGCTGCGTCGCCTGAGTAGAAATTGTTCTTAACTTGCTCTAGCCATTCAGCGGCTTCCTTACGATCTGCCTCTGACAGTGCTTCTTGAGCAGAAGCGGTCATCGGGATCGCTAGTCCTCCAAGAATGAGGGACATTATAAGTCGTGGGGTGGTCAATCTTTTCATGAGAATTGATGCGTTGTCTATATTAACACCGCTCACACAATTAAGTTGCAAAAATCTCTCAGCCTTCTGCACTTGGCAGATAGAGAATTATTGCTATACTTCCTTGCCCATGATTGAGTTTACGCTATTTGGCATCCGCGTCCGTGTCTTCCCCATGTTCTGGGTCGGAATGGCACTCCTCGGTGGAGCTCTAAATATCCGTGAAACCAACCAATTACTCCCTGTCCTTCTCTTTGTCATAGCAGGAGCTTTCTGCGTCCTCGTCCACGAACTTGGTCACGCCTTTGCTGCTCGCTATCTCATGAAATCGACCTCGTATATCACACTCAATTTCTTCGTCGCTTTCACTGAGTTTGCTAATGGTCAATCCTCCAACCGATGGACGAGAATCTGGGTTTCCCTTGCAGGCCCTCTTTCATCTCTCCTCCCTGGAGCTCTTGCCTTTTGCTTGCTCGCTATTTTCCTTGCTCACGGCAACTTGAGCTTGGCGATGCTCCAATCGGTCTGGCTCATATTCTCCCCTCATTACGCATTCATTATGCCGCAAAATTTTGGAGGCTATGGCCCTGAAAACCTCCAGTACTTCTTCTTGGGGGCAATCATGTTTACTTCTGTATGGTGGAGCCTTCTCAACCTTCTTCCTGTCTTCCCCATGGATGGTGGGCTCGTCATGGCTGATCTCCTCCAATCTCCGCGCAAGACTCATCTGCTCAGCATGATCCTCTCGGCTGTGTTTACTCTTGTCGCAATCGTCTTTTTCCACAGCTACTTGCTCGCCATGTTCCTCGCTTTCTTCTTCATCTTGAATTTGCGTGCATGGCAAGCTTCTAGATACTAAATAGAACTCGTAGCTCAGCTCCTCAATCTTCTACACTCTAACTTTATGTCACAGCAATCAGCTATCACTCCAACTCGTTCCGAGGACTTCCCTGAATGGTACCAACAGGTCATTAAGGCCGCAGACATGGCTGAAAACTCAGAAGTTCGCGGTTGCATGGTCATCAAACCTTGGGGCTATGCCATCTGGGAACTCATCCAACAAGATCTTGACCGCCGCTTCAAAGAAACTGGTCATAGCAATGCTTACTTCCCCATGCTCATCCCTATCTCCTACCTTGAAAAAGAAGCTGAGCATGCTGAAGGTTTTGCCACTGAATGTGCTGTTGTGACCCATCACCGCCTCCAAGCTCAAAAGGATCCTGAAACGGGCAAAACCCACATGATCCCTGACGGTAAGCTGACTGAACCTTTCATCGTCCGCCCTACTTCTGAAACCGTGATCGGGGCCGCCTTTGCACGCTGGACTTCTAGCTATCGTGATTTGCCTCTCTTGGTCAACCAATGGTGCAACGTCATGCGCTGGGAAATGAGACCTCGTATCTTCCTCCGTACCGCTGAATTCCTCTGGCAGGAAGGTCACACTGCTCACGAAACGCGAGAAGAAGCTATCACGGAAGCCAAGACCATGCACAAGGTCTATGAAGAGTTCCAACGTGACGTC
>CAYNVM010000024.1:0-17384 GCA_964400645.1 uncultured Akkermansia sp.
TCTTCGGATTGTCCGTAGGCTTCTACTTCACCTACTACTAATGGGGCATTAGGAGCGAGGGTTTCGATACGGATCACGCGAATGGAGACGGGTTCGTCAAGCTTCCAGACTTCCGTTCCTTTGACGGACGTGCCATCCGTGTGGAAGTCCTTGGAGGCCACTTTTTCTTTAGAGCTGTTGACGAGTCTGATTCGGAAATTCGTTAGCTCACCGATTTGCGGTTGGGGTTCGGGGAGTTTGATGACGATGTATTCCACTGATTTATCTCCACCTTTACCAAGGTCGATATTGATGTGAGATTCCTTCTTAGGATCTGTCCCCGTTGCACAGATGGTCGAGGGGTCACCGTCGATAGCGTGTGCGCTATCATAGGCAGAGAGTTCTTGGAAGGTGCTCGTCGTTTTAGCCGACGTTGTGGACTCGCCGCACCAGTTTGTTAAACCTTCAGGGATTTCTACACTAGGACTGGTGGATTCAGTTTTGTCCTCAGCGGCGACAGCTTCCTCCGTCACCTTTTCAGGAGTCGTTTGTTGATCTGTTGCAGGTGGGGTAACTTGAACAGCGTCTGGAGAAATCTGATGGAGTTTCTGGCGTTCGCTATCGCGCTTATATTTTTCAAAGCGTTGTTGCTTATTATTGTTCTCGACTAGCTTATTGATGTCATCTCTGATGGCCTTCATATCACTGCGATAGCAGAGAGCCGTGTAGGCCAGGACAATACCGATGATCAGGGCAGGGAGAAGATAGAAATAGAGGACGGGAATGCCCTTCAGTTTGCCTTGAGTTGATAATTGGCTCGCCGATGGAAGAACTGAAGCTCTGGGCTTAGCTTTTAACTTCTTCTCCGTACATTTAGGCAATGCTGATTCGATAGCGGTTACTAAGTCAATTACCGAGGCAAAGCGAGATGGGGGATTGGGGTGAGTGGCTTTAGCAACCAGGAGATCAACGTCCTCGCTGCAGGTGCAGAGGCAAGAAGGCATCACATAGTTCGCTTGAGCTGTGTGCTTTCCTGTCAGCAAGAAATAGAGAAGCATCCCCAACGAATAAACATCTGCCGATTCGGGCAGAGACTGGGAAAGCTTAATGGATTCAGGGACTTCAGGTGCTAAGTAAGGGAGCATCGCCTCATCAACCTTCGTGTCGGTCAGACGCAACGGTTGGATCTTTGCGATTTCACCGTGGACCATATCAATGGTCATGGGAGAAAGGAGACCATAGGTTGTTTCGCCTTTGGTGTGTGCCAGGTGTAAGGCCAAGGCAAGGCCTCTGACTAGTTTAAGCGCCTGAGGGACGTCCATGGGTTTCCCCATGCGGACTTGAATAAGATTGGGGCAAGATTCTTTATCTTCAGCGACAAAGCAAAAAGCACCATCAGAAGATGTTCCGCAATCAACGATAGTCGAGAGATTAGGGTGGCGGAGGCTTCCAAAGGCTTTCACTTTAGCCATAAAGTCAGGCGTCCAACCGACACTACTAGCTAACTCCGCAGAAGTTACGGTTAGAAGAACGGGCTGAGATCCCTCGATAAAAGTAGCCTTATAAACAGAGAAGTTCTCACTGCTCAACGAGGGAACAAGATTGCCAAGTTGAAACTGAGGAAGGGCTTCGCCTAATTTGTCGACTTCAGGTGCTTTGAAAGTCATTGTGATAGTGATAAGAATCCGTAGTCAATCTAGACATTCTTGCACGTCAAATCAAAGCAATATTCTTCAGCTTGACGTGAATATTGAACGTTCAAATACACAAGCCAGATAAAGCGGCTAATGATTAGTGTTGGCGAGTATTAGGTAAGGCTACGCTAGGAACTTTACTCCAAACAGTTGGGATGTTCATTTTATCCTCCGAAGTCATGGGGATATGATTATCCTTGAGGTGAAGTCTGAGGATGCGTTGCATTTCTCTGGCCGTTTGATCGCACTCCTGAACGCTGTGACCCGCAGGAACAACACATTCAGACGTTGCCCAATCTAAGTGAGAAGAACTGTAGTCGACAATCCCATCGCTTGATTGTGGGGAATCATTATCCCCTTGGTCTCCCACAATGGAGTGAACGGGAATACTAGCTTTGGGCCTGATTTCTTGAAGTCCGCGGATAAAAGGTGAATCAGGCGATAGTTGGCGGATGCTCGTGAATTCCATTTCAAGGCGCTCAGGATTGATGAGAATCATGTCCTTATTAAGAGTACCAATGTTAATGACTTCTTGAACGAGAGCTTGAGGAAGGGAAATGAGACGTTGTCCCAGGATGCCTATCCACGTGTTGGCAAAATCCGACCCTTGGTGAGGGGTTGCCATGAAAACGATGCGTTTCGTTTGGGGGATAGGCGTGAAGAAAAAGGCATCCTGAGAGCGCTTCAGAGATTTGGAATCCTTCAGGATGGAATCGAGGTAGCGGAGCGCTTCTTGTTGGGACATTTGGCCAATCCCCTGGGTGTTTTTGATGAGTTGATCCGTCATCCCCCAAGGGTGCTCCGAATTATTGAGTCGGGTGATGAGACCACCCATCGAGTGGCCGACCATGACGAGATTATTGGTCTGGCTATTCTTGGAGGTATTTTTCATCACAGAAGCCAGTGCTTCACGTTGGACTTTGGCCGATGTCACCCATGAATTGCCTGTGGGGTATCCAAAATACCAGAACTGGAAATGGTGCCTGATTACAGGATCAACCATGAGTCGGTTGGTGAGATTGGCAAACGTCGAGGGCGAGGACATGAGCCCATGAGTGAACAAAACAGGGATTTTATTTGGGCGATACGGCTCTGAAAAATAGAGACCCATGTAGTCACTCGTCTTCTTGGGACGGAAAGCCCCCAAAATGGCCGATCTAGCGATCTCCTGACCTTCCCAGAACATCTTAATTGGGGCAGAAAAGTCAGCGGCCAGAAGGTGTTGTTGAGAACCTATGGCTATTTGTTCCGTTTCAATTCTAGGGATAAGGCGCAGGGTAGGGGATTGCTTGGGCGTTTTGCCGAAGTCCAATATGGCCGTTAAGGTATGGATATTGCCTTTATTTTGAAGACGGACAATTTCAGGCGAATCCTTAGAGACAGGGACAGCGAGGCCAACCACAGGAATGCCTAGACCTGCAATATTGACGCGTTCCTCGAGATGAGAATCGACCGAGATTTGATCGCAGGGGATGAGGTCTTCATAGCTGTAAGTTCCCTCCTCCATAGGGCTAGCGCTACCAAAAGACGAAAAGATAGGCGCATCCCAAGTCCCGTGGGATTTCTTCTTATTGAGGATAAGATCTCGGCTCCGATCAAAGAGGATACGGACGGCGTGATTGTATTGCTTGATGGCCTCCGGCCACTGGGACGTCTGACGTTTATCTGACAGAACGAACCAAGCCGAGCGAGCTTGCTCAAGCAACGTGGCGTTGTCAGGTTCGCTCTTGTTATAGATGACACTCTTATCAGGCAAATAACTGGGTGAACATGCGGATTCACACAGTGTTAGCGCAAGGATCAGCAATGGAAGGAGACAACGCATACTACCTTAATTAATTCAGGATAGCATGGATATGGCCGAATCTAAAGCTTTGAGCGCGACAGCAACTTCTTCCTTTGTGTTATAGAGAGCAAAGGAAATGCGCAGGGTTCCCGTCGTTCCCAGAACACTCATGAGCGGTTGGCAACAATGGTGGCCCGTGCGGACGGCAACACCCATTTGATCGACCAAAGTCCCCAAGTCATAGTGGTGGATGCCATCAACCAGAATAGAGATGACAGCCCCGCGAGGAGCGTTTTTACCGAGGATACGGACCTTGGGCATGGAAGAGAGACCGTCGAGAGCCAACGTCATGAGTTCATGTTCGTGGGCTTCAATATCGTCAAAGCCGACGCTGTTGACGAAATCCATGGCCTGAGCCATAGCGATAGCACCCTCGATGTTAGGAGTACCCGCTTCGTATTTGAAAGGAGGTTTGTTGTACGTTGTCTTCTCGAAGGTGACTTCTTGGATCATCTCACCGCCACCCATCCATGGGGGAAGCATGTCGAGAAGTTCATAACGACCCCAGAGACCACCCGTGCCAGTTGGGGCATATAGCTTGTGGCCAGAGAAAGCAAAGAAGTCACATCCCAACTCTTGCACATTGATTGGCATGTGCGTGATGGACTGGGCGCCATCGACAATCGCCAGGGTGTCCGAGCGATTGGCCTTTGCCATCGCAATGGCTTGTTGGACAGGATTCACTAGGCCGAGAGCGTTGGAAACATGACCCAGGGATACGATGCGAGTTTTAGGACTCAGCAGATTGGCATAGGCATCCATATCCCATTGTTCATCCTCATTCAGAGGGATGTAGCGAATCACAGCCCCGCAACGTTCAGCGAGCATTTGCCATGGGACAATGTTGGAATGGTGCTCGGTGGCAGAAAGGATAATTTCATCACCACGGCCGATCAGACCTGAGAATCCAAGGACATTGGCAACGAGGTTAATTCCCATCGTGCAGCCAGATGTGAATAGGAATTCTTCAGGACGGGATGCACCTATGAATGAAGCGGCTTTGACGCGAGCATCTTCGTGATGTTGCGTTGCGATTTGACTGAGGTAGTGAGCTCCTCGGTGAACATTGGCATTGCAATGTTCATAGTAATCCCGAGAGGCATTTAAGACGCACAGAGGCTTTTGAGTTGTGGCCGCGTTGTCCAAGTAGACCAAGGGTTTGCCATGGACTTGTGTGTTTAGAATCGGAAACTGTTCTCGTATTTTTTGGACATCAAACATGGCTATGGTGCTAACGATGGGAACTTCCGGATTTCATCCCATCCGCCTTCAAGGACATAGATGGGAGCTTGGAAGTCAAATTGCTGAAGTTGATGAGCGACATCGGTAGCTGCGTTGCAGCTCCTATCGCAAAAGACAATGATGCAACGGTGCGACAACCCTGCTGCGTACAGCTCAGGTAAGGCCTTGCTGAGTAATTCTTGGCCGTGCTCATCATTGCGGATCGAGAATACTCTTTCGGCTTGGACAGATCCACGTTCAAAAGCGTCTTGGTTACGAGCATCAACCCAGACGATGTTGTCATGCCATTGCTCGATGGCAGTGGACAGACAGATGCGCCCCTTGGCAAGAGAGTTAGGATCGCAGGGAGGCGTTCTACTAGGTTCTAGCCATTCAGAATCAATATAAGCCAACAGAACGCCTAAGAAGATGACTACAATCAGCAGACGGACGACTTGGCTTAGTGTTTTCTGAATGGTAGTCATTTATTACTCGTCACAGGGGTTACTGTCAGCATCCCAACGTACTTTGAATAGCGTGGTATGGTGCTATCAGTTTTGATTTGGATGGGATTGCAGCTAACCTGACTTGTTGTCTTAGGGGTTACTTTGATCCGGTATTTTTGACCAACTTTGATGGTCTCAGGTTCGTAGATAAAATCTTTCCCCGACAGGCTCACTTCTGTGAGTTTGATCCCAGCCTTAGGATCAAGGTCGATGTTGATGTACTGGGGGGTAGGGGCGGCCCCTTGTACCCAGTCAAGATGACGCGTCGACAGCTTCACCACTTCAGGGACTTCCACATGAAGGGAGAGTTGGTATTGCTCCCCATTGGCTGTGACGATGAGCTTTTTGTCGTCATTGCCAGAGAACATACCAATTTTCATGGTAGCGTGGACTTCGGAACTTTCACCAGGAGCAAGGACCTTCTTCTTGCCAAGGAAACCCGCCTCAGTGCACTCGCAAGTTGATTTGACCCCTTCAAGTTTTACCGCTTTGTCCGATACGTTTTTGAAGGGGAAAGAGAAGGTGACCGTTTCGTCCTCAGATTTTGCCTTAACAGACTGGTAGTTGTAAGAGAAAGCAAGATCTGCCCCAAGTGCCAAGACTTGGGAGAAAGCAGTCAGTAACAGCGAGAGCGCAAGCTTATTCACAGTAGGAGGATTTATTGGGCAACTTCTTGTTGGCCAGACGAGGAAGACTTAAAGCTACTGATAATGAACAGAGCCGCTGCGATGCAGATGCAGGAGTCGGCAATGTTGAAGGCAGGCCAACGATAGTTGATGAAGGGAATCGTGACGTCAATGAAGTCGACGACATAGCCAGAGAGTATGCATGCTGCAAACTTGAGCTGGCTATGAGCGTATTGAGCATTGTAGATAAACCCTTGGATCAATCGATCCGTGAGATTCCCCAAAATACCCGCAATGAGCAGAGCCCATGCTACTCTCAGGACAGTTGTGGAGAAAAATCCCTTACGGAACATATAGATCAGAATGGCACATGCGAGTACAGGGACAGCAAGGAAGACATAGCTAGACCATGCGGTCCCATTACCCATCCCAAATGCAACCCCGGTATTGTGGATGCGAACAATGTTCAGGAAGTTGTCGATCACAGGAACTGTATCGACAACGTAGCGATGTGTTTCAGGTTGCCCCAATATGCCCTGATAACTTGGTGCATCAAATTTCCAGACAACAAGCAGTTTGGTCACCTGATCGATCAGATAAAGTCCGACGATCAGCAAGACTAGTTTGAGCGTCAGGTGACTATGCGATGGTGTGCTTTCTGGCATGGTCTTTGGCATCACTTGGTGACGGCGGCACAGCGTTCGCAGACATCGTTGCCTTCAACGATTGGTTCATAGCGACGGCAACGTGGGCACATCGCATAGGTGGTCTTTTCTGCTTTGGCCTTTAATTGATCGCCCTTAGATACCTTGAGGTCAGCAAGGATGAAGAATTCAGTGGAGAAGTCTCTATCATTCAGAAGGTTGACGACTTCATCCTTCTCATCTTGAGGAACGGTGAGAGTCACAACAGCTTCATTGTTCTTAGTGAATTCCTTCGCCTTAATGCATTCTTCGATGGCGACTTGGATCGTTGCGCGGATTTCTTGCAATCTAGCAATGACAGCGCTAGCCGACTTGTCAGCGAAAGCAGGATCGATTTCAGGGAACTTCTGTTCGTGAACGCTATCGCTAAAGCCTGCATGTTCCCAAGCTTCATCTGTGGTGTAGACGAGGATTGGAGCCAAGAGACGGCAGAGAGCACTGAACACAGTTTGCATGACCGTTTGCGTTGAGCGGCGACGGATAGAGTCGCGAGCATCGCAGTACATCCTATCTTTAGTGATGTCGATGTAGAGGGCAGAAAGGTCAGCGGTGCAGAACTGGTTGATCACATTGAACACCTTGCGGAATTCGTAGGCTTCATAAGCTTTGCGAGCTTCAGCAATGACTTCATTCAGGCGTTCCATGACCCAGCGATCCAAGATAGGCATTTGGCTTGGAGCAACGGCGTCGGTGGCAGGATTGAAGTCAGAAATATTCCCCAAGAGGATGCGCAAGGTGTTGCGGAGTCTTCTGTAGGGTTCTGTTACTTGCTTGAAGAGGTCTTCACCAAAAGGAACTTCGTTTTGCCAGTCGACAGAGGAGGCCCAGAGACGGACGATATCTGCGCCGTATTTATCGTAGAAATACTTAGCATCAGTTGGTTTGCCTGTCTTAGCGTCAGACTTAGACGTCTTTTTGCCAGTGTCCTTATCGACGACAAAGGCGTGCGTCATGACGGACTTGTAAGGAGCGCAACCACGCCATGCGACAGAGAGCATCAAAGAGCTTTGGAACCAACCACGGTGTTGGTCGGTAGCTTCGAGGTAGAGGTCAGCAGGCGCATGTAACTCAGGACGTTTTTCCATCACGGCTACATGAGAGCAACCAGAGTCAATCCAGACATCAAGAGTATCGCGACCCTTGCGGAGATTGGTAGGAAGACCCAACTTCTGGCAGAGTTCTTCATCACTGAGTTCAAACCAGATATTGGAGCCATGATCGCGGACGAGGTCAGCAATCTTGCGGACAATATTGCCTTCAAGCACAGCCTTGCCATTTTCATCAAAGAAAACGGGAAGAGGAACGCCCCATGTTCTTTGGCGAGAGATACACCAGTCAGGACGAGCTTCGACGGTACCGTATATACGATTTCTGCCCCAGGCAGGTAACCATTGGATGCGGTCGATTTCTTCCAGAGCCTTAGGACGGATCTTGTCGATGGAGATGAAGAATTGTTCGACGGCGCGGAAGATAATAGGAGTCTTAGATCTCCAGCAGTGAGGATATTGGTGAGAATACTGTTCTTGACCCAGTAGAGAATCTCCCAACATTTCAAGGATTTCATTTTCCACGGAGAAGACGTGCTTGCCTACCAAGGAGGGGATACCCACTTCGTCAGTGTACTTGCCGTCATCGTCAACAGGGGAGAGAACAGGCAGGTTGTTTTGTCTACCAACGATGTAGTCATCAGCACCATGTCCAGGAGCGATGTGAACGGCACCTGTACCGGTGTCTGTTGTCACGAATTCACCCATGATGACCTTTGACGTGCGAGGTAAGAATGGGTGCTGAGCTTCTGCTCCATCCAGGTCAATACCCTTGAATTCCTTGACGGTACGAGTAAGAGCCCAACCAGTCTTGGCGGTGAAGGCATCAACGAGTTCCTTCAGAACAACGAATTGCTTCGTTTGGCCATCTTTTTGGAACTCGCCAGCAATGTAGTCAAAGCGAGGGTGGAGGGCGATACCCACATTAGAAGGAAGGGTCCATGGAGTCGTCGTCCAAATGACCATGGACGTGTTTTCCAAACCGATCTCATTCTTGACCAGTTCAAAGCTGACAAAGATGGAAGTGCTGGTGATTTCCTTATATTCGACTTCAGCTTCAGCCAGAGCAGTATAAGCGCCATAGGACCACTGGACAGGCTTGCGACTTTGGTAAACTGCGCCCATGTCAACAAGCTTAGCGAAGACTTCCAAAATCGTAGCTTCGTATTCAGGAGTCATCGTGAGGTAAGGGTGATCCCAATCACCGAATACCCCCAAACGGCGGAATGAAGTTCTCTGGATATCGATGAAGCCCTTAGCAAATTCTGCGCAACGGCGTCTGATTTCAGCAGGGTCAAGATCTCTAGCTTTTTGAACGACCTTGAATTCGATGGGAAGCCCGTGGCAGTCCCAACCAGGAATGTATGGCACCTTGAATCCAGACATCGTCTTGGACTTCATGACCATATCCTTCAGGACCTTGTTGAGAGCCGTGCCCATGTGGACGTCGCCGTTGGCGAATGGAGGCCCGTCGTGCAAGATGAAATCTGGTGCGCCTTCTGCTTGGCGACGGTTCTGAATTCGTTGATACAAACCTTCAGATTCCCATTTAGCCAAACGGATTGGTTCATTCTTTGTTAAGTCCCCACGCATAGGGAAACTTGTTTCAGGAAGCAAAATAGTGTCCTTGTAATTCTTCACGGGCGCACTCATGACGCGCAAAGGTATCAGGCAAGCCGCCTAAGGTCAATCCATGGTTATGCCATATATAGACATCTTGGCGTAAACATATCGTGTCTGTTTTGTATCTCCGTTGACATGCGCAGGTCATGTCACCTATAGGACGTTGTTATGAGTTGCGAGGTGAATTGGGAAGTGATGGGAAGCCCCTGTTTGGAGCGAGAGGCGATCGAGTATTTGAAGAGCTGTGCCGATGGGATTGTCTCTTGTTCAGTGGGAGATCCTGTCTCTGGTTATAATACGCTCCTGGCATGTTGCTCTCAGAAGAAATTCTGCGTGGAGCTATCTATCTCAAAAATGTCTCACCTGACGCATACCTATTCATGTCCGCACGAGGTTTCTTTAGAGCAAGCTCTCGAATGGTTCCTTGCTTTTGCGACTGGTGATGATCTGTCTAGCCTCTATTCAAAATGGCCATTAACAGGCACAGTTGAGAAGTCAGAATACGTACCAGAGGCAGATCATGATGATGTGCAACCTCTCCGCATGGCCCTGAAGTTGGTTTGGGCGGTGGTGTTACTCGTCCTCTTGGTTGTTTGGCTCAGCGTATTTCTTGTGAGGCATTAGTGTGGCGTTTTGCAAGCGAGACGAGTCCTACTTGGATCTCTCCATGGATGCCAGGACAGGGAAATTCCATGGATGGAATAAAAATGTCTTTACAAAATTGTCTAACCCGCTATGTTCTTTGTCCCGAAGCAACCCTAACAACAGGAGTTATACACGATGAAAGTTCTTTCTTCCCTTGCCTCAATGAAGCGCCGTCACGCTGACTGCCAAATCGTGAAGCGCAAAGGCACATTGTATGTCATTTGCAAGAGCAACCCTAAGTTCAAGGCTCGCCAAGGCGCTACCGCTGGTACTCGTCTGAGCAAGAAGGGTGTCAAGTAATTGCGAGGCATCTTTGGTACAGACCTCTTTCTTTGAGTTTTGTGCCTGAGAGAGTGATTACTAAGTAAAATTTGTAGGGACCGGCGTCATATGACTCCGGTCTCTTTTGTTGTGTTCAATACATCGTATGGAAACAGATCTGAAGGAGATAGTAGCAACTCAATGGCTTGAGCTAGAGGAAGGATTCCGTACTGACTCAGGCGTCGTTATTCCGAAGGTTTCCATCGCCTATGAAGTATATGGAACCCTGAACGAGAAGGCATCTAATGCCGTTCTTCTTTTCCATGCGCTGACAGGGAGTCAGCACGCTCATGGTTGGAATGATAAGGTTCCTGGTACAGGCACATTGTGGCGCCCAGAAAACTATGAGGGTTGGTGGGATCGTATGATTGGTCCAGGTAAGCCATTGGATACAGAAAAATACTGTATTATTTGTGCCAATTACTTGGGTAGTTGCTATGGGACCACGGGACCAACATCTCCTCATCCTGACGATGGGCAACCTTGGGGAGGGCGTTTCCCTCACGTGACCGTAGGTGACCAAGCTCGACTAATGGCAACACTCCTCGATCGATTAGGAATAGATCGCGTGACTTTGGTGGGGCCATCAGTTGGCGGACTTGTCGCTCTGCAGTTTGCTGTGTCGTATGCTCCACGAGTGAAGTGTTTGATATCAGTGGGGTCAGGATATCGAGCAAGCATCGAGCATCGGCTTTCTACATTTGAGCAGATCTTGGCTATTGAGCTCGATCCTGATTTCAATGCAGGGAATTACTATAATGGCCCAGGTCCTCAGAAGGGTTTGGCTTTTGCTCGTATTATTGGACACAAGGCATTTGTTTACCAAGAAGGACTGGAGCGCAGAGCTCGTCGCGAGGTAGGGGATAGTTGTGGGATGCTCAGTTGGTTGAAGCCAACAAGGAGTACTCAGAGCTATATGCTTCACCAGGGGACGAAATTTGCTCTTCGTTTTGATGCCAATGCCTATTTGCGGATTGCGGACATGTGGTCTGAATTTGATATCTGCGATAATGCGGTTTCCGGGAGCTTTACTGATGCTTTAGCACCTTGTGCTCAGCAGAAGATCCCGTTCCTCGTCTTCTCCATCGATACAGATTGTTGTTTCAGACCTGCGGAACAGGAGACTTTTGTCCAACTTTTGCAAGAGGCTGGAGTTCCGACTGAGTTCCATACGATCACTTCAGAGAAAGGACATGACTCGTTCTTACTGGAGCCAGAGTTGTATGCAGAACCTTTGCAACGCTTCCTTACTCAAGCTTTGCATTAAGAGAGTTTAAAATAAAAAAAGCTCGGGGGTGGATCCACCTCCGAGCTTTTTTTATATAGGGAAGGAGTTATTTAGAGACGTTGACCCATGGAGCCAAGAAAGTCTCAGGAGAGTTCCCTGCGGCAATATGTTTCAACAAAGCAGTACCTAGGACGGCTGCGTCAGGTTGTGCATCACTAGGTAATGCATCAAGCTGTTCGGGGACTTGGAGACCGAACCCTAGGGCAAGCGGGATGTCAAAAACTTCTCGTGCTCGGCGGATCGTGTCAGCAACACTCTGGGCGAGTTGAGCTTTGCCACCTGTCGTTCCCAGGACGGAGACAATATAGACAAAGCCATGAGCCAAAGGCTTGTACTGAAGCATGCGTTCCTTAGTTGTGTTAGGAGCAACCAAGGTGATGAGATCCAAACCACGTTTGTCGAAAGGCACTCTGAAGATATCGGATTCTTCTAAGGGGACATCGGGGACAATGAAGCCAGAGATTCCTGCTTGCTTAGCATCATCGGCGAGTCGTTCAACACCATATTGGTAGAAAGGATTGGCGTAACCCATTAACACAATCTTGGCAGAGAATTGGCCTTTTCGTTCAAGCAGACCATCAATGATCCATTGGAGAGTAATGCCATGAGTGAGGACTTCACGAGAAGCCTTTTCAATGACAGGACCATCAGCAACAGGGTCAGAGAAAGGAACGCCAATTTCGATGATATCTGCTCCAGCCGCATCAATCTGAGCGAGCTTTTCCCAGAAAGCATCACGATCAGGGAATCCAGCGGTGATAAATGGGATTACGGCGTGACGCCCCTGAGCATTAGCTTGTTTGATAGCCTGCTGAAGAGGTGAACAAGAAGAGTTAGACATAGGATTATTAGAAGTTCAGATATTTTTGTACAATGCCAAGATCCTTATCGCCACGACCTGAGAGATTGACGAGAACGTCACTACCACTTGGGATCTTATCAGCATTCTTGAGAACCCATGCGAGAGCGTGAGATGATTCCAAGGCGGGGATAATGCCTTCTTCCTTTGTCAGGGCAGAGAATGCATTGAGGGCATCTTGGTCGTAAACGAGGCCATAGTGAACACGACCCGTTTCGGCGAGATAGGAGTGTTCGGGGCCTACACCTGGGTAGTCCAAGCCTGCGGAGATAGAACTCGAGGACATGATTTGTCCATCTTCCGTTTGGAGAAGCATCGTCATATGACCGTGCAAAATCCCTGGACTTCCTAGGTTAATGGGGGCTGAATTTTGACATCCAGGTTCGCCCGTGCCACCAGCTTCAACGCCAACGAGTTTAACGTCCTTGTCGTTGATAAATGGGTGAAGCATACCAATGGCATTTGAACCACCGCCAACGCAAGCGACAACATAGTCAGGCAATTTGCCTGCACGCTTGAGCATTTGGGCTCGGCTTTCCTTACCAATGACAGATTGTAGCTCGCGGACTAATGTTGGGAATGGGTGAGGACCAGCAGCCGTGCCGAAACAATAGAGGGTGTCGTGTTGGTGAGAAATCCAGTAGCGGAGGGCTTCATTGATGGCATCTTTGAGGGTGCGAGAACCAGTTTCAACAGCGAAGACTTCCGCTCCCAACAGTTTCATGCGCATCACATTCATTGACTGACGAGCGACGTCTTCAGCTCCCATGAAAATGGTGCAACGCATTTTTAGACGAGCAGCAGCCGTTGCCGTAGCAACCCCGTGTTGACCTGCGCCAGTTTCAGCAATCAGATGATCCTTGCCCATCATTTTACCGAGCAGGGCCTGTCCCAAAGCATTGTTGATCTTATGTGCACCAGTATGGTTAAGATCTTCTCTCTTCAGCCAGAGCTTGAAGCCAAGGCGTTCAGAAAGGTTAGGACAGAACGTCAAGGGGGATTCGCGACCGACGTAGTTCACAAGGAGATCATCCAGGGCGTCACGGTATTCCTTGCTAGGCATGATCGTTCCCATAGCCTCTTCCAATTCTACAAGGAGAGGCATGAGAGATTCAGGAACGTATTGGCCACCGAATTGGCCGAAGTATCCTTTTTTATTCATATAGCTTGTTGGTGTAACAGTTGTTGGCGGTATGGATCAGTGGCTCGAAGAGCTGAGAGTAATGCTGAAACGGATTTTTGACCTGGAGCCCATTCGATACCAGAGTTGATATCAATTCCATCGGGGCGGCAGGTGGAGAGAGCTTCTTTGATGGTTTCTGGAGATAGACCACCAGCAAGGAACCATGGGCGAGGAGACTTCAGTTGAGACAAGGTCGACCAGTCGATCGTCTTGCCACTACCGCCACCTTGGATACCAGCTTCAAGTAGGAACCAAGCACAAGAATCAGCGTAGCGTTCCATTTCTTCTTCAAGAGCTTGAAGGGTAGCGTAGCGCTTGGGCCACAGGACTCTAATGACTCGGTCAACACCCACGTTCCGAGCGCAACTAATGCTCTGATCTCCGTGAAGTTGAATGAAGTCAAGTTTGGCGACATTGGCAATGTTGTTAATTTCGTCTTCCTGTTGATGAACGAAAACACCAACTCTCTTCATTTGAGCAGTTCGAAGACCTGCTGCGCGTCTGGGAGAGATATATCGAGCACTCTTGGGGTGAAAAATGAATCCACAGAATTGGGCCCCCATTCCCATGCATGAATCGAGATTGCTTTGGTGGGTGATACCGCAGACTTTGACGTTTAGTGTGTGTTCCATTATGAGTTGAATGATCGAAGTAGTTCTATAAGAGTTTGTCGGGGTGTCCCATGTTGCATGAGTGCCGTTCCGATGAGTGCCGCATTGAATCCTGCTTGTTGAGCGGCAACTAGATGCTCTGGTTGTTCCATAGCACTAGCTGCGATCCAGGCTTCACCATCTTGCTTTTCGCGACCAAGCTCAAGGCACAGAGATCTGTCCGTGTGAAGAGTATTGAGGTCTCTCGCATTAACTTGGATGATTTTTGCGCCGGATTGACGAGCAAGTTCAAGGTCGTGTCTGTCAAAGATTTCAACGACAGCATGGATGCCATAGCTTTCTGCTTGTTCTCTCAAATCCCTGAGTAGGGCAACATCAGGAGTGAGGCGAACAATCAATAACAAGGCAGAGGCAGGAGTAGCAGCGGTTGCTACAACTTGCAATGGGTGGAAGATGAAATCCTTCCGGAGTAGTGGAAGACCTGGAGTAGCCATCCGATTGAGATACCCAATTTCTCCACCGAAGTGATCCTTTTGAGTCAGGACTGAAATACAAGTAGCTCCGCCATCGGCATAGTCTTGAGCGACACCTTCAGGGGTGAGTCCCGTGGCAATGATGCCTTTGGAAGGGGATGCTTGTTTGAATTCGGCGATGACGGCAAGAGGACCTTGCTTGGGTTTCCTAAGAATAGCTTCTCGGAAATCTGGCCGTGTCCCAGTGAGTGGAGAGGGAAGCTGTCCTTGCTTCTCTAAATCCTCCAAAGCATGGATTTCAGGTAATTTGGAGTCTTTGAATCGATCAAGCAACATCGATGACCCTCCTCCCAACGCCACTATTGACCGCTTCTTTAGCTCGGGCCACACATGTGCTCAACTCACTATGGTCTTCAATAATATAGAGAGACAAAGCGAGATTGAGGATGACCATGTTCTTCATGGCTTCAGAACCATGACCGCTCAGGATCTCGTGGAGGACTCGGGTTGCGTCTTCCTTCGTGTGCACGGCAAGTTCTTCTTCAGTGCAGGAAGGCATTCCATAATCAGCAGGATCGATGATTAAGCGTTCCTTCTTGCCACCCTTCACAATGATAGCCGTTGATGGCCCGATTGGGGTCAATTCGTCGTAGCCCCCAGCACCGTGAATGACGGCCGCTGTTTCAAAGTGCGAATTGAGTAATGTATCTGAAATCAGGTCTAACAACTCAGGACGAGCCACACCGAGTAGAATATGAGAGGGCTGAGCTGGGTTGAGTAGAGGCCCTAGGAGATTGAAGATCGTTCGAACTCCCAATTCTCTGCGGACTGGACCCACGTTGCGGAAAGCAGGGTGGTAGTTAGGCGCAAAGAGGAAGGCAAAGTTACGTTTAGCCAAAGTAGGAGCGACTTGCTCAGGCTTCAGATCGAGAGGTAAGCCCAAGGCTTCTACGGCATCAGCAGCTCCGCTCGTCGAAGAAACGGCGCGGTTGCCGTGCTTGATTACCTTGTAGCCCATTCCAGCCATGGTGAGTGCGGTGAGCGTGGAGCAGTTGAAGGAAGATTTCCCGTCCCCACCAGTACCGACAATGTCGATAGCTTTTCCTTTGATATTAGGAACGCTGACTGCTCGGTTGAGGCCCGTTTTAATGGCGCAGTTCAGTTCGGTTGCTGTTTCGCCTTTGGCGCGAAGAGCAATGAGGAAAGCACCAGCTTGGGCAGGAGTCATAGCCCCATCCATGAGTGCTCCAAAAGCTGTACTAGCCATTTCAGCACTAAGGTCATGACCTTCTGCTAGAGTGTCCAAGATCGTGGCAATTCTTTTCCCCTTCTGATTGGCAGGCAAAATAGCATTGGGGAAATTACTGAGCATGGTGAGACCTTCAGGGGTGAGGATAGATTCAGGGTGGAATTGGACACCAACCCATGGTCTATCGTTGTAGCTGAGAGCCATCACTTCGTTTTCAGGTCCACGAGCTGTTACCGTGAACATCGGATTGCTATTGTCCTCAGGAGCCGTGACAACAAGAGAATGGTAGCGGCCTACCTTCATGGGTGAAGAAACTCCAGAGAAAAGGCCTTTCCCATTGTGGTAAATATCCGAGCATTTACCATGCATGACATGAGGAGCTCGGGTAACTTCTGCTCCTGCAAAATAGCCCAAGAGTTGATGCCCGAGACAGACACCTAAAACAGGGATGCTAGGAGAAAGTCTCTTGAGGAATTCGAGGCAGAGTCCCGCATTGCTAGGGTTACTTGGACCTGGAGACAGACATACTTCTGTTAATTCAGGACTCGTCGCAAGTTCCAGGATTCTAGGGTCATCATTAGTGAGAACCAGAGGAGTCTTCCCTAATGTATAGAAAGCTTGGACGAGGTTGTAGGTGAAAGAGTCGTAGTTATCAATGAGTAGAAACATGGTTGTCTCCGGTTAGAATTACATCAATGATTTTTGCTTTGTTCATACATTCTTGCCATTCGTTTTCTGGCTTGGAGTCATAGACAAGACCAGCTCCAGACTGCCAGTACACCTTGTGGTCACGTTCCCACATACTACGAATGATAATGCCTGCATCCATATGCACGGCATCTTTGTCCAGACCTAACCAACCCATGCAACCAGCATATGGGCCACGGGGCAGGGGTTCCGTATCAGCAATGATCTCCATGGCTCTCACCTTGGGTGCACCACTGACGGTACCTGCGGGGAAGGTCGCTGCCAAAATATCGATAGGTTCAAGTCCTGGACGAAGGTTGGCCATAACCCGTGAGGTCATATGCATGACGTGGGAGAAACGTTCGATCTCCATGAGTCGTTCTACCTTTACACTACCAGGCGTTGCGATACGACCGAGGTCGTTGCGTCCCAAGTCAACCAACATGACGTGTTCAGCTCTTTCCTTAGGATCTTGCAAGAGATCGGTGGCTAGTTCTGCGTCTTCGGCATCCGTTGTTCCACGCTTGCGTGTTCCTGCGATTGGCGACAGTTGTAAGGTTCCCCCTGTGCAACGGACGAGCAGTTCAGGAGAGGATCCAAAGAGCTTCAATCCAGGCAAATCCATGTAGAACATATAAGGGGAAGGATTGAGGCCTCGCATTCTGCGATAGAGAGTGAAGGAATCGCCTTGGAAGTCAGCTGAGGCTTGGGTGGCCAAAACCACTTGGATTCCTTCGCCATCGTGGAGCAATTCTCTAATCTTGCGAACTCCTGCCATGTAGCCTTCTTGATCAGGGCAACGCTTTACATTGCTAATGCTTGG
>CAYNVM010000024.1:17484-19749 GCA_964400645.1 uncultured Akkermansia sp.
CTGATTTGAGTCAGTCTGTTGTAAAGGTGGTCGAAGACGATGACTGTGCCAGGAAGAACGAGACAGGCTTCCGCTTGGTTCAGATCGATCGTTTGTCTCAACTTGGGTTGGAAGAGAGCCACGGTTTCGTAGCCAAAATATCCATAGAGAGCACGCGTAATTGGCGGTTGCTTAGGATCGTCAGGCAGGATGTTGAGGTGGCGCATCAATTGGCGGATCCCCTCAGGGAAATCTAACCCTTCAAAAGCGACTAGCGATTTCAGTCTATCGTCACTGATGTCGAGTTTGAGTTTGCCTTCGATACATCTAGCAGCCAACAGGTAATCGCATGCGATAATACTGTAACGTCCCCATGTCCCATCCACTTCAGCACTTTCGAGGAGCAATCCCTGTTGGTTCCCTTGAGTCACATTCAGGTAGAGACTAATAGGTGTCTCTAAGTCGGCGCTTAATCGCCGGCTTTGTTGTTGTAGTGTTACAGTCTCTTGCATGTTGGGTTGAGTTGTCGATTAGTGTATAAAAAAACTGCTTTGCCCCTGACGGAGGAACCAAAGCAGTTTAATAAAAATTTGGGCTTATAGCCTCGTTATGCCTGCACAGTGGAATTCCCCCGTCTCGTAGTAAGACGACGCCACCAATATCCCACATAAGCAGAAGCAAATACTTCACGCTGGATTGTTCGATAGGATATTGCACAGGCTTGCATGTGTGAAAATATTACGCTTGTTTGTTGTGACTAGCAAAGGAAAAAACTTTGACCAGATGAAAAATTGAATGCGGTGTTGTCGGAATAAACAATACCTAATTGTGGCTAAAACGTGAAGGTCGTGCAACCTCGTGCTTTTTGAGGGCTCTCATTTGGAGAGACTGGTTGGGGCAATTGGCTACGCAGGTTCCGCACCCGATGCAGATGGCTCCATCGAGACGGGGAAGACGGGAGTTTGTTGTACTCTTTGAAAAGCTCAGAGCTCCTCCTTCGCAATGTTGAATGCAGCGTCCACAACCTATGCATTTCTCCGTATTGATTTCGATGGTTTTCCAAGAAGAGGTCGATTTCTGGACTGCTGAAATAGCCTGGGTGGGACAGACTTGCACGCAGTTCATACATTGGGAACAGCAACCGTCATCCCATGTTAAATTACCTTCCTTACGTTGCTTCCATGCACCGACAGGACAAGAATCGATACATGTGGAACATCCCTTGCCTTCAACTTGTTGGGAACACTTCGCTGAATCACGAATGGGGATCCCTAAGCGAGTTCTTTGTTTATCGGCAAGAGAGATTGGGCGTATTGCCCCAGTGGGACAAGAATCTGAGCAGGCATTGCAATCATAGGAACAGCCCGAATTCTTAAAGCTGAGATGTGGTGCCATGAATCCCTCAAGACCATATTCAAATAGGGATGCTTGAAGGACACCCGTCGGGCAATGAGAAATACACAGTTGGCAACCTGTGCAGGCGCTGAGGAGGTGCTCAACTCCTGTGCTACCTGGTGGAGTTACTACATCTGAAAATAGAGAAGATGTTTTTTCGTCGTTTCGGCGAGGAAGGAAAATGCCTGCTATGGCCAGTGCCATAAATTGGCGACGACTTGTCGACGTTCCTGGAGCTTCAGGTGTTGTTGGCTGAATCGGCTTGCGACGTTTTTTGAATAAATGGGGGAAGTGCCATTTGAGTCGAATCCCCTGATGAGAGCACGCCGAATAACACCCAAAACAAGAAACGCAACGACTCTGATCGATGCTCCCATTTTTCAGATCAATGCAACGTGCTGAACATTGGGATAGACAATGAGTGCACTTCACACAGGAGTCTGAATTAAGTTCGAGACGGAGTAAGGAAAAACGGGAGAGAAGGCTCAATAGTGTCCCAACAGGGCAGAGCTGGTTGCAGAAATAACGTCCCTTCCAAAACGCCGTGATGATTAGGATGAGGGGGAGCAACCCGGCGACAATCGCGATAAGAATTTGAGCAATGTCTTCATTCGCCCAATTGAACAACATGTGGGCAAAACGACCAAATTGGCTATACGGATCGAGAAAAACTAGGGGGAAGCTATAGCCTAGAATGAAGGTTACGACCACGACTCCAAACAGACCATATCTCAGCAAATGATCGAATCGTGATTGCTTTGAGAATGTCCGTTTTTTCTTCTTAGGACTGATGCGCCAGACGAGTTCCTGTAATAGTCCCAAGGGGCAAAGTACGGAACAGTAAAGGCGTCCAAGAATGAGAGGAAGCACAAGTAGGACAATGAGAATAGC
>CAYNVM010000025.1:0-19561 GCA_964400645.1 uncultured Akkermansia sp.
CCATGGCGGAATTCTTCCTGAGCCTTCGCCGTTGCTTCACGGATTTGCTGAAGGTCATAAATAGTATCGATGGCTTGGGAGAGTTCACCTGCAGCCATCCATTCAGCCAATTGGCGATAGGCAGCGACTTGTTGCTCGCGAGTTGACGTTTTGAGCCATTGGGTGACCCACAGCCCCTTGAGGCAAATCCCCTTGAAAATGAGGAATCCATTAGGAACCTTAATGCTGCGTTTACTCATGGCACCATACGTTGCCATCGTTCCTCCAGGTGCCAACATATCCATCAGGCGCAAGGCACTTTCCCCGCCGACTGCGTTGGAAGCCAACACGGGACGAACACCGCCAGTCAGCTCGATTGCTTTCTGAACAAGACCTTCTTCGCCTTCACCTAAAACGATGTCAGCTCCCAAGGCGGTCAGTTCATCGCGCAATTCATCAGGACGGCGGACAAGGTTAATCGTGCGAACGCCAAGTTTTTTGGCAATTTGAATGATGCAGCGACCTACCCCTGAATTAGCGGCATTCTGGACAACCCAGTCGCCAGGTTTCAGGTCGACATATCCTTGCAACATGCGGAGAGCCGTCAATGGGTTGACCTTGAGCATCGCAGCTTGGAAAGGATCCACATCGGCTTCAACCTTCAGGAATTGATCGGCAGGAGCGGTGAGATAGTGACTCCAAGTTCCCACGCCACGCAACATGATCACGCGATCACCCACTTGCAAGGAGGAATCATTACTCTCTTCAACGATGCCAAAGCCTTCTAAGCCCGCAGGGGATTCAGGGAAGGTAGGCTTGATGCCATAGACCCCTTGGACAAAATTGATATCAGCTGGATTAATGGGCGCAGCCTGCATCTGTACCAGGACTTCACCAGGTTTTGGGGCACGCTTCTCAGCCATCTTCACCGCAAGAACATCCTGTGGCTGACCACAGGCCTCAAACACTGCAATTGGATTCGCACTCATTCGTCAGTATCTTCGCTAAGCACCCCATCATTGGTCAAGTTTCCACTGTGTCCTCAGGGGCTCACGATGGTATGTAGTAAAATTTTTAACAGTTATCCTTGACCTCATAGACTTCCCGTGTAAAATGTCGCTCCCGTAACCATTAATTTTTGACTGCCATGTCCCGTATCTGTATCATCCGAGGCTCTGTTCCGCACTCCGGCCGTCGCATTCACCGCTCCGGTCTCGCCAAGAAAAAGGGCGGTATCGGCCGTCACGTAACCAAGACTGTCAACCGCACGGTCTATCCAAATCTTCAAGAAAAGCGCATCTGGGTTCCTGAACTTGGCAGCTTTGTTCGCATGAAGATTTCGGTCAAAGCTCTCCGCACCATCAATAAGAAAGGTGCCTACAATACCCTGAAGAAAGCAGGCCTGCTCTAAAAAGTTCGTGAGCTTCCATTTTTTTTGAACAAAAAGGCGCCTGCGTAGTCATATACTACGTGGGTGCTTTTTACTTCAGATCAGAAACTCACACGGGACGGTCTGAGAAATTGGTGCCCTGGTTTCAAGCTCCGGGCTTGGGCCATATTATTAACCAAGTAGTTCCGTAAACATCATAAGAGATGAAAGCCCAAACAAAAATTGCACTCCGCATCAACGACGATAATCCCAACCACCACTTGTGGAATAACCGCGGGGTTTGGTGGTGCCACGTCACCGTTCACAAACCGGATGCCACGGCAGAGCGTCTCAGATTCTCACTGAAAACGCGCGACCTTGATAAGGCACGGGAACGCCGAGATCGGATTTTTGCTTCCATCCAACAACACTTTGGGATTGCCGCTTAATCACTCGATTGCCCAATCCTCCATTTGCTCAACAAGACCAGCCTAAATGGTGCCGGTCCCGCCTTTTTCGGGCCATTTTCTCTGATTCTTGTTTCTTTCCTGACACGCGACCGCACCCCATTACCGGAAGGTGCGGTCATTTTGTATCTATAGGTCGGGAGTGGGATATAAAAATTCTTAAAAAACTGCCAAGATTTTATAATTCATCTCTCTGTTTTCCATCACGGCAATAGTACGAGGATGATTCTGTCGAGAGCTTGGAGTCACTTGTCATCAAAGAGTCATAACAAAGTCATGTCAGTTTTGCCCTGCATGCTTGAAGTGGGGGAATGCATCTGATAGTGTCCAAACTATGACGAGTGAAGAACCCCTCTCCCCTGAGGAAGAAAAGCTGGCTGCAGCACGCAAGAGAAACTTAGATCTTGCCATTTCCCAGATTCAGAAAGATTTTGGCGAATCTGCCATCATGCGTTTGGGCGATGCCCATAAAGCGGATGTTGATGTCATCCCTACAGGTAACCTACTGATTGACAGGGCTCTTGGAGTCGGTGGCTTTGCTCGTGGTCGTATCGTTGAAGTCTTTGGTCCAGAATCCTCTGGTAAGACGACTTTGACACTGACAGCCATCGCTCAGGCTCAAAAAGCAGGCGGTTTGGCAGCCTTCATCGACGTGGAACATGCCCTTGATCCTCAGTATGCTGCACGCCTTGGCGTCAATTTGGCCGACTTGCTTGTTTCTCAGCCTAGCTCAGGTGAAGAAGCTCTCCAAATCTGTGAAGCTCTTGTTCGTTCCAATTCCATTGACGTGGTTGTGCTCGACTCTGTGGCAGCTCTTGTCACGAAGCAAGAACTTGAAGGCGATATTGGCGACTCTACAGTTGGCGCCCAAGCTCGCTTGATGTCAGCTGCGCTCCGCAAACTCACAAGCTTCATCGCGAAGGCCCGTACGGTCTGCATCTTCACGAACCAGATTCGCGAAAAGATTGGCGTCATGTTCGGCAACCCTGAAACAACGCCTGGTGGTCGCGCACTGAAGTTCTATGCCTCTGTCCGTATTGACATTCGTCGTATTGGTCAAATCAAGGGTTCTGATGGGACTGTTGCAGGCAACCGCACGAAGCTTAAGGTGGTCAAGAACAAGGTGGCTCCTCCCTTCACTGAATGTGAATTCGATATCATGTACAACGAAGGCATCTCATCCGTAGGGAGCTTGCTCGACTTGGCTATGGAGTACGACATCATTCAAAAGCGTGGGTCGTGGATCAGCTACAACGGTGCCCAAATCGCCCAAGGGCGAGATGCCGCTAAGGAAAAGCTTAAGAGCGATCCTGCCCTGTACGCAGAAATTGAAGGACTCGTTAAAGAAAAGCTCGACGAGAAGAAGGCTTAAGCGACCTTTATTACCATATCCTATACACTCGGGCGGAACTACTTCAGTTCCGCCTGTTTTATCTCGCCTGGCAAGAAGATGTCACCTCGACTAGACAGCCCAGAACGCATTCAGGCCTACGTGCTGCTTTTGCTCAAGAAGCACGGTTTGGATGATTGGCACTTTCGATGGGACAAGGCGCGTCGTCGGCTAGGTTCCTGTAATTGCACAAAGAAAACGATCTCGCTGTCGGCGTACTTCGTGGCTCTCAATCCAGAGAAGCACGATGAGATTCTAGATACCATTCGGCACGAGCTTGCCCATGCCTTGGCCTGGAAAGAAAAGAAGGCACGTGGCCACGGCAAAGTGTGGAAGGAGTATTGCAGTAAGTTAGGAGCTAAGCCTCAATCGAAAGCACCTGAAGGAGCGTTCAAAAATGCTCCCTACAAATACGTTTTACGTCTGCAAGGTAGCAATCAGATTATAGCCGGGTATTATCGGCGGCCAGCCTTTGCGCGGAACATTCACAAGCTCATGCTCAAAGGGCAACCAGAAACCCTAGGGAAACTGGAGTTAGTCAGAGTTGTTGAAGGTGATGAAAGCGCCTGATTTTGGCAGGCAAATACTTGACTGAAAATCAGTAGGTGTTTATCCTCGCCACGCAATGGCTAAAGTACCCGTTATCAACCTCCGCAAAGGACACGCCGTCAATTACAACAACGACGTCTGTGTCGTGACCAACATGGAACATAAGTGCCCACCTCGTATGGCTTCTTATGTCCAAATGAGCATCCGTAGCATTGCCACTAAAAAGGTTTACAACCTTCGCATGACGTCCAACGAAACCCTCGAAGGCGTCAACCTTGCTCGCGAAGAATACGAATTCAGCTACATCGACGGCATGGGGTACCACTTCATGAACCCAGAAACATACGAAGACGTTACTGTTTCTGTGGACATCGTTGAACCTGTTAAGGATTACCTCTTGGAAGGCAACACTTACATCCTTCTCTTCACGGATGAAACGGTTGTTTCCATTGAACTTCCTGCTTCTATCATCCTGACGGTTGCTGAATCTCCAGAAGGAATCAAGGGCGACAGCGCTAACAACGTTTACAAGTCTGCCACGATGGAAACTGGTCTTGTTGTTCAGGTTCCTCTTTTCATCAAGCCTGGTGACAAGATTTCCATCAAGACGGAAGACGGTTCCTACCTCGGCCGTTCTAATTCCTAATTCTTCTTTTTACTCAGTGGCCTGAGCCACTATACAAAAGAACCACTTGCCTCAACGGCGAGTGGTTCTTTTGTTTGAAAGGTGTCCCCTCAATGACTGGGGAGCTTACTTGTTGTTGGCTTCGACGCTCTTGATGTACTCAAGCACGCGTTCTTCCACGCCATTTGTGGCCCAGACAACGCGCAGGAAGTCGGCAGGGTGAATATTACCGTGTTCACGGAGGAACTTGCGGTCACCACTGCAACAATACATGATATCAGGATCGAGAAGCCCCTTTAGTTTACCTTGAGCCTTGGCAATGATGCGTGAGACATAGCCTTCTCCCCAAGCTGCAGGCAAGTTTTCCTTGGAGACTAAAGCTTGCCCTGTTGGGGCAACGCCATGTTGAACGGAGAGGAAGTAATCGCGCCGAACAGCGGCCACAAGCAACGCTGTACTTGGGGAGAGGTCACCTTCCTTCACATAATCCTCAACAAAGTCAAACATCTCGCGAGGTTGGTAGCCTATCGAAGCCAAGAACTGTTGTTCACGGCCTGTATAGAAGGAGTCGGAATACTGGCCACGAGCGTCGCTAAAGCGAATGACAGAGTCCTGAAACAACAACTGAAAGCGATCGCTCCAAAGTAGATCTGAGTCTTCCATCACAGCACCTCAACAATCAATACGTCTTTTTCTTCTTCTTGAAGCTCAGAACTGCCATCTGGCGCATCAGATTAGCCTCAAATTGCGCCTGTTCCTCACGAGTGAGTTCATCGCGCTTCTTGAGGGCTTCCTGAGCCGCTTCAATAGCTTTTTCCACGCTAGTCTCGTCAATCTGTTCGTCCTTGAGAGCCAAGTCCGTCACCACAGTAACACGGTCATTGACGATCTGAAGGAAGCCCATTCCCGTCACCAGATTATCGGTGTCGCCACCTGGTTCGGTGAAATGGAGCTCCCCAGGACTGAGCGTTGTGATCAGCGGTTCGTGGTCAGGCAGAATTCCCAATTCTCCCTGACTGCTCTGCAAAGAAACGTACTCGACGGTCTTGTTGCAAAACACCCCCATTGGGGTAATGATTTCTAGCTGAAGAGGCATGGGATCTCGTCTGTTAATTCACTTATTTGGCCTTAGAAGCGTTCTTGACGCTGTCGATATTGCCCTTCATGAAGAAGTCACCTTCGGGAATGTCATCGAGCTTCCCTGACAGGATTTCGTCGAATCCCTTAATGGTTTCTTCCAAAGGCACGTATTCGCCGGGGACATTGGAGAAGACTTCAGCCACACGGAAAGGCTGAGTGAGGAAACGTTGGATCTTACGAGCGCGGCTCACGACCAACTTGTCTTCTTCAGACAATTCATCCATACCCAAAATGGCGATCATGTCTTGCAAGTCCTTGTAGCGTTGAAGGATTTCCTGCACGCCACGAGCAACACGGTAGTGTTCTTCGCCAACTGTTTCAGGAGCCAAAGCGGATGAGGTTGAAGCCAATGGATCCACGGCAGGGAACAAGCCCTGAGCAGCCAAGCTACGTTCGAGCACCACTGTGGAGTCCAAGTGGGCGAATGTCGTAGCAGGAGCTGGGTCCGTCAAGTCGTCAGCAGGGACATAGACAGCCTGCATGGATGTGATGGAGCCCTTCTTTGTGGACGTAATACGTTCCTGCAAGTGAGCCATTTCTTCAGCCAAGTTAGGTTGGTAACCCACAGCAGAAGGCGTTCTACCCAGAAGAGCAGATACTTCAGAGCCAGCCTGAGAGAAACGGAAGATGTTGTCGATGAAGAGAAGAACGTCTTTGTTTTCTTCATCACGGAAGTATTCAGCCATGGAAAGAGCTGAAAGAGGTACGCGAAGACGTGCGCCGGGAGGTTCGTTCATCTGGCCGTACACCAGAGCCACTTTAGATTCTTCAGGGTGTTCTAGATTGATAACCCCAGATTGAATCATTTCATTATACAAGTCGTTACCTTCACGGGTACGTTCGCCAACACCAGCAAAGACGGAGAGACCGCTACGGGCTTTAGCAATGTTGTTGATCAATTCCATGATCAACACAGTTTTACCCACACCAGCACCACCGAAGGCACCAGCCTTACCACCCTTCAAGAAGGGGCAGATGAGGTCAACCACTTTGATCCCTGTTTCAAGGACTTCAGCGCTGTTGGACTGTTCTTCAAGTGATGGAGCTACTCGGTGGATGGGGTACTTTTTATCACATGGTACATCGCCACGTTCGTCCACGGAATTGCCCAACACATTGAGGATGCGGCCCAAGACGCCTCCACCAACAGGAACTTGGATGGGAGATCCAGTATCACGTACAGCCATGCCACGTTGCAGGCCGTCCGTTGAACTCATAGCGATGGCGCGGACCCAATTGTCACCAATGTGTTGCTGGACTTCCAAGACCAGCGTCGTGGTTTTTCCGTTTACTTGCACATCCACTTCCAAGGCATTCAGCAATGAGGGAAGTGTGTCTGCTTTAGAAAAGTCCACGTCGACAACTGCGCCGATAATCTGGACAATAGTGCCTATATTCATAAATGCTCGTAGTGTTAAAATTTGACGTTGAGGTCTACTCCATGGCGGCCATGGCGGTGGAAATTTCCATCAATTCGTTCGTAATTTGGGCTTGTCTGGCTTTGTTGTAATCCAGGGTCAGTTCGCCAATCAGTCCATTGGCGTTTTCCGTTGCGGTCTTCATGGAGACCATACGGGCGGATTGTTCAGAAGCACGTGCTTCTAGCACGATCTGTACCAACTGATAAAAGAGGTAGAGGGGCAGAATAGACTGCAATAGGGACTTGGAGCTTGGTTCCAAGGCGAAGGGACGATTGTCGTGATCGCGTACCCCTTCCCCACCTGAGCTCTTGGCAATATCCATCAGGTCCTCAGGCTTGATGGGCAGGAGCTGGCGAACAACAGGACGCTGTACCATTGTATTCACAAAGGAGGGATACGCCACAAGGACGCGCCCAAATCCTCCGTGCAGGAATTGCTCCTTCAGGAATTCAAAAATGGGTCTCAGTTCGATCAGGGAGAGGGGTTCACCCAAACTCCACGTAGCATCCAATGACGCACCGACCTTTGCAAAGGTGGCATTCAGCTTGCGACCAATAGTCACGTAGTGAGCATCGTGAGATACCTGCGTTCTCAGTTCCTTGAACAAGTTCATGTTCAAGCCGCCGCAAAGGCCACGATCCGTGTTCACCACAAGAACAAGGTCTTTATCGCTTTCATTTTCCATCAACAAGGGATCCGTCTTCTCAGAGATCTCGTCTTGGAGGTGGTATAAAACTTCGGCGATTGCCCCAATGTAGGATCTACCCTTTAGCGCATGATCTTGGGCAAGACGCATCTTGGCAGAAGCCACCATCTGCATGGCCCTGGTGATCTGCGACGTATTCTTAACGGACTTAATCCGTCGTCGTATGTCTCGTAAGTTCCCCATGGCTTGTCAATCTATGCGTTGTTTTAGGACCAAAGTGACTTGAACTTCGATATAGCTGCTTTTAGTTCAGCATCGATTTCGTCAGTCAAAACCTTTTCAGCCTGAATCTTGCGAAGAAGGTCGTCGTGGTTGGCCTTCAGGTCTTCTTCAAGTCCTTGTTGGAATTCTTTAACGCGGTTCACTGGAACATCGTCAAAGTAGCCATTTTGCATGGCATACAGGACGCCAGCTTCTAAGCCCAAGGACATGGGGTTAAACTGTACTTGCTTAAAGAGTTCCACAATGCGACGGCCACGTTCCAACTTAGCCTTCGTGCCAGCATCCAAGTCTGAACCGAACTGGGCGAATGCTTGCAATTCGTTGAACTGAGCCAAGTCCAACTTAATGGTACCTGAGAGCTTCTTAACGATTTTTGTTTGAGCAGCAGAACCCACACGAGAAACGGAGATACCCACGTTAATAGCGGGGCGAACACCTTGGTGGAACAAGTCGGTTTCCAAGAAGATCTGACCGTCCGTGATGGAAATCACGTTGGTTGGGATGTAAGCGGAAACGTCACCTGCTTGGGTTTCAATGATAGGCAAAGCCGTCAAGGAACCGCCACCATGCTTTTCATTCAAGCGAGCAGCACGTTCTAGCAAGCGGCTGTGCAGGTAGAACACGTCACCAGGATAAGCTTCACGACCAGAAGGACGGCGCAAGATCAAAGAGATTTGGCGGTAAGCCACAGCGTGCTTGGAAAGGTCGTCGTAAACGATCAAAGCATCTTCGCCCTTGTCCATGAAGTATTCGCCCATGGCGCATCCGGCATATGGAGCCAAGTACTGCATAGCGGCTGGATCAGAAGCGGAAGCCACCACCACAATTGTGTAAGGCATGGCGCCCATTTCTTCCAATTTCACGATGAGGCGCTTGATCTTGGAGCGCTTCTGACCAATGGCTACGTAAATGTTGTAAAGTGGGCGGTGACCAGGGAGAAGACCCGCTTCAGCGTCGCGGTTCTGTCTTCCCTGAGCGATCATGGTATCAAGAGCGATTGAGGTCTTACCTGTCGAACGGTCACCAATGATCAATTCACGTTGGCCACGGCCAATTGGAATCATAGCATCCACAGGCAAGATACCTGTTTGAACGGGCACTGATACAGGTTCACGGGAAATGATGCCCGAAGCAATCTTTTCAACTGGATAGAACGCTTCAGCTTGGATGGGGCCTTTACCGTCCAGAGGTTCGCCCAAGGTGTTTACCACACGACCTAATAGGCCATGACCCACGGGTACGGAGAGCAGACGACCCGTCGTCTTCACTTCGTCGCCTTCCTTCAACTGCATGTCAGAGCCCAAAATGATGGCACCGACCTCGTTTTCCTCCAAGTTCATGGCCATCCCTTTGACGCCATTGGGGAATTCGAGCATTTCGCTCAGCATGGTCTTACTCAGACCTTCAATCTTAGCAACCCCGTCACCTACGGAACGAATTGTTCCGACGTTTTCTCGGGAAATAGCATGAGTTGCTCCGTTAATTTCAGCTTCCAGTTCTTGAAGAATGCTGTTCATGGGAGAGTTTATTTGTGAAAATTGTTCCTAATTGTCGTTAAGACGTGTTCTTGCTGAAAAACTTACTTTGCCGAGGTCTCAAGCCCCTGCACGAGGCGATCTATACGAGCCTTCACGGTGCCATCAATCACATCATCACCAACCTTAAGTCGGATTCCTGCAATCATTGAAGGATCCACTTCCCACTGGTATTGAAGGCCGTTGCCGTATTGGATTTGCAAGGAGTTCTCTATATCTCGCTTCTCGTCTGCCGTTAATTCAATAGCACTTGTGGCAGTCACCTGACGTCGTTCCAATTCAATGCGAATCAGTCGAGTCCATGCAGTGAGGATTTGCGCATAGTGACGTGGTTGATCGGCGGCCATGCGCCCTGCGATGTAACGTACGCGGTCTTCCTGAAGAACGCCATCTTTCATGCAAAGTTGCATCAGGCGCCGTGCCGTGTCTCGAGAATCCTTGCTGATTTTCATTTTTCGCCTCCTGTTATTTGCCGAGATCAGGAATTGATCTTGTCTATCAGTTCACGGTTAATCCGACGGTGGTCTTCTTCATTCAAGACTTTCCCCGTCACTTGAGCGGTTGCCTGAGCTACCAAGCGTGCGAACTCGCCCTTTAACTCTTCGCGAGCCTGTTTGGTTTCCAAATCTGCGGCTTCGTGTGCTCTGGCCATGATATCCTGCACGGAACGAGAGGCTTCAGCCTCTTTCTCTGCAAGGATTCTGGCACCATTCGCCTTAGCGTATTCGACTTGTTCCTGACCTTCTTGTGTAGCCTTGGTCAGGATTTCTTTAGCTTCCTTCTGAACAGAAGCCAATTTGCGAGCACTTTCTTCGCGCATCTGCTCTCCTTCCTGAATCCGCTCGCGCCGCAGATCAAGCATCTGCTGGATGGGCTTGAAAGCAAAAAGACGCAAAACCAGAACCATCAATCCGAAAGCAATCAAGCTGGCCACAAAGGGTTCCCAACCTGTTACGCCAAAGGATTCAAACGGATTCCAGCTAGAACTGGCTCCATCTGCTAGAATAGAGAACATCATGACTTTGAAAGGATCGTTCCAGTCGCCCGATCCCTGCGGACAGGCGACTGGAACTAAGGGGTTACTTAATGAAAATGGTCAACAGAGCGACACCTTCAATCAGAGCTGCAAGCACGATAGCAATCGTCAATACTTTCGAAGAAGCAGAGGGGTTGCGGCCCGTTGCTTCTGCAGCCTTAGAACCGATCAAGCCGATGCCGAGACCGGCACCAAGAACGGCAAGACCAAAACCGAGGTTGCCAATATTGCTGGCAGCTTCTGCAAGCATAGGAATGTTTTCGATCATAATGAATTTCGAGGTTTGGGTTTGTTCGGCCGCCCTCACGGTTTGCCCATGATCAGACGACTGAAGGGGGTTATTGAGTTCGGGTGAACTCAGGCGTGTTCTTCTTGGGTTTCTTCATCGCCATCTCCAACTTGGAGTTTCAGGAAGATGGCTGTCAACAGCGTAAAGACTAGGGCTTGGATAAATCCAATAAGAAGTTCCATCAGATAGAACGGGAAGGCACACATCGCACCAGTCAGGAAGTTGCCCATGCCCGACATCATTTCAATAATCTGTTCTCCACCGTAGATATTGCCGAAGAGACGAGCGCCCAGAGCAATCGGACGAATGGCAATACTCAAACATTCCACAAGACCCACAAAGAAGAAGATCGGCAAAAGGATGTATCCCATCAGACCTTTCATGCCACCTTTAGGACCAAAGATATGAAGGAGGAAGTGTTTAATCCCTTGTTCACGGATTGCCCAAATGAACCACATCAGGGCAAAGAAGAAGCCTAAGAACATCGTTGTGTTCATGTCAGCATTGGCACCACGGAAAGCAGAAACCGTCTCGCCTGCATCATTAACGGTGGTGATAATGCCAACACCAGGCAACAACCCCATGTAGTTGCTACAAAGGATCAGAATAAAGATGGATCCAAAGTACCAGAAATACTTCTTGGTCAAGCGTGGTCCTAAGATTGATTCTACGAAAGCATAAAGCTTTTCGTAAACCACCTCAATGACGTTCTGAAGCCCGTGAGGAATAAGCTCCATCTTCCGTGTTCCTAAGCGAACGATGATTGCAATCACGCATACGGCAATGAACAACATCACCGTCGAGTTAGAAAACGGGAGCTCATAACCTCCAGGTAATGGGATTGAAAACAGGTGCGGAGCTTTTAGTGGCATGGCATGCTCGCTAGCTCCCGCAAGTCCAGTACACCCCAGCATCAGTACTGGGATCATCCATTTCCTTATGAAGTTCGTCATAGAGGACTGAGGGTTCAGTTCGGACCGCTAAAGCGGTTGCCTCTATGTTGTCAAAATCACCTTTATTGGCAAGTATAAAAAGTTAATATCAGTTATCTTTTTTTGAATCTGAGTCAGTTTTTATATAACTGTGGAAGGGATAAGTATGCCCTTCAGGGAAGGCCAATTCAAAGTAGGGTTGCCAATCGCGTTCTTCCTTCCAATTTGGAGTAATATCTTCAGGAGCAATTACCTTTAACTTTCCACAGCTAGCCCAGGCGTCAAGAATATAGGAACCTTCTAAGCCCTTTCCTTTCGCATTCACATACACACAGTGGTGTTCACGACCACGACCTTGGTCGCGAACTGTCAGCCCTAAGTAGAAATAGTGCAAGGGACGTCGACGAAGTTCACGATAGAGATCCTGCTGGTAGTGGTAGCAGAGGCCACGCTTGCGGATATGGGAGTTAACGAGCATGTTGTTAATCCAACCAATAAACACGGTGTCATTGTCCTCAGAGATCTCACGAGCCTTTGTGTAGGCGGTCTGCACTAACCAGTCGGCTTCTTCCTTGGCCTTTACATCCTTACTCTGTTCTTCTGGGAGCAACTTCAGTAAATTGGTGTTCAGGTCAGCCATCTGCGCACGCACTTCAGGTTTCTCCAGATAGGAAGCGTCTGGGGTGTAGCAGCAGGAACTCAAAATTCCCGTTGCTCCTATCATCAATGTCATCAGTTTGGTATAGCCCGTCATGAATTGTGGGGGCAACCATACCAACTCCGCTCACAATTACAAAACCTCATCTTCTCTCACTCTCAAAAAATTTACGATTCCAACGCTTGCGTGCTTGGCCCTTGATTTCTATTCTATGCGCCCCTCCTTGCAATTGTCTCAAGACATCCGATCATGCTGACTATCAAAAAACTGACTAAGGCCCATGCTGGCCGCACTCTCTTTAGGGAAACCGACATGACCATTAACTGGGGCGAACGCGTCGCGCTCGTTGGTCCCAATGGTGCAGGCAAATCTACACTCTTCCGCATGATCTTGAAGGAGGACACTCCTGATGAGGGCACTATCGCCACTGATGATTACGGTATCATCGGCTATCTACCTCAGGAAGCAGGCGACCCTAGTGATAAAACGGTTCTTGAAATCGCTATGGGTATTAACCCTGAAATGGCGGAGGCTCTCCACGTCATGCGTCTTGCCGAGGCCAGTGGCCAAACTGAGACTGAAGAGTATCACCATGCTCTGGATACTTATGATGCCAACCAAGGCTATCAGCTTGAACCCAAGGCCAAGAAAATCCTGAAGGGACTCTCCTTCCGTGATAGTGACTTCCTTCGTCCTGCTCGTGAAATGTCCGGCGGTTGGGTTATGAGAGCCCATCTTGCCCAATTGCTTGTATTGGAGCCAGACCTCCTGATGTTGGACGAACCCACCAACCACTTGGACCTCCTTTCTCTCCTTTGGCTTCAGAAGTACCTCAAGAACTATCCTGGCGCCATTCTGCTGATTTCCCACGATCGTGACTTCATGGATGAACTCGTCGAAACCGTCTACGACATCGACGATGAGCAACTCGTCTCATACCGTGGTAATTACAGCTCATTCCTCACTCAAAAGGAAATGCGCTACGAACAAATGCAGGTGGCTTACCGCAATCAACAGAAGGAGATTGCTCACCTCCAAGAGTTTATTGACCGCTTCCGCTCAGTTGCCTCTAAGGCTGGCCAAGTCCAGAGCCGTGTGAAGCAGATCGAACGCATGAAGTTGATCAACAAACCTAAGGCTCCTCGCAAAGTATTCAAATTCAACTTCCCACAGCCTCAACGTAGTACCCAACGTGTCATCGAGCTAGAAAAAGTGGGACAAAGCTATGGTGAACGCCGAGTCTACAACAATCTCGACCTGCTTGTTGAACGTGGAGATCGCATTGTCCTCGTCGGCCCCAATGGTGCGGGCAAATCCACTCTTCTCAAGATTTTAGCTGGCATCGTTCCTATTGATGCAGGCAAACGCAACGTTGGCACGACCACTCGAATCGGCTATTTCTCGCAAACTCGCTCAGAAAACCTCAACCCCAATAATACGGTTCTTGAGGAAATCATGCGCTGTAGCGATGAAATCCGTGAAGAAGAGGCCCGCTCTATTCTCGGTTCTTTCCTCTTCCGCCGTGCCGACGTCCAGAAGCCCGTCCACGTCCTTTCAGGTGGTGAAAAGTCTCGCCTTTCTCTTGTGAAATTCCTCGTGGATCCCCCGAACCTTTTGCTCATGGATGAACCGACAACTCACCTTGACCTTCTTTCGGTGGAAGCTCTCGTCCAAGCACTTAAGCACTACGAGGGAACTCTCGTCTTCATTTCCCACGACGTTCACTTCATCCGCTCCCTTGCAGAGAAGACTCTCCACGTCAACCAAGGCACCGTTACCACTTATGCAGGTGGGTATGACTACTACCTTGAGAAATCTGGCATCCTTGATGACGAGAAAGGTGGCATCACTGCCTCCTAATTAGAGTCGTTTTGATTATGTCAAATCCTAAGAAATAGATTGCCTTCCCGCAGTCTCTACATTATCTTGCAGAAGACTGCTGTGTTTGTCGCATTATGGCTTTAAAACCCGAACCGATATTACACCTCCTGGGGGCAGCCCCGGCTGTCTAATGTCCGTTCCTTGCGAACACGACTGCGGATAGACGGAAGTCCCCAACCTATTGAGTCACGGGAACGTGGTTCACTGCCATGACGGCACAGCGGTCTTTCTTAATTCATCACGGCTAGACACCGTAAAGTACTTAGAATTTTAAGACCTTCTCCTGAATGTCTCGGGAGAAGGTCTTTTGCGTGGCTAGGACCACAGAAATTGTATTTCAACGTTCCTTCGAATCTCAGAACTCGCAGTTGCGTGGAGTTCTTGCGTAAGGAAGGACGTCACGTATATTGCCGACTCCCGTCAGGAACATGAGTAAGCGTTCAAAACCAGCTCCGAAGCCAGCGTGAGGGACACTACCGAAGCGACGAAGGTCAATGTACCACCAATAGGCTTCCTCACTGAGACCAAGGCGCTTCATGTTGTCGAGAAGGATGTCGAGACGTTCTTCTCTCTGGCTACCTCCAACGATTTCTCCGATGCCAGGCACAAGAACGTCCATGGCTGTGACGGTTTTGCCATCATCGTTGAGACGCATGTAGAAGGGTTTGATTTCCTTAGGGTAGTCATACACTGTTGTAGGACACTTGAAGTGCTGTTCAGTGAGGTAGCGTTCGTGTTCGCTTTGGAGATTGATTCCCCAACTAACGGGGTAATCAAATTTGTGACCTGACTTCTGTAAGATGTCGATAGCTTCCGTGTATGAGCAACGGACAAATGGCTGATCAGCAACGTGCTTGAGGCGCTCGATAAGACCTTTATCGACGAATTTATTGAAGAACTCGAGGTCTTCAACGTTATTCTCGAGCATGTCTTTGACCAAGTATTTCACGAAGGATTCCGCCAAATCCATATCAGCTTGGAGATCACAAAAAGCAACTTCAGGCTCGATCATCCAAAACTCAGCAGCGTGACGGGTAGTATTGGAGTTTTCTGCTCGAAATGTAGGTCCGAATGTGTAGACGCGACCGAGGGCACAGGCAAAAGTTTCAGCTTCTAATTGGCCACTGACGGTAAGGTAGGTGGGCTTGCCGAAGAAGTCTTCTGCAGGATCAGCGGGTTTGCCGTCGTAAGGATTCATCGTCGTCACACGGAACATTTCGCCAGCTCCTTCGCAGTCGCTAGATGTGATGAGTGGAGTGTGAACCCAAACGAAGTCGTTTTCTAAGAAGAAGCGGTGGACTGCTGCTGCGACTTTGCTACGGGTGCGCAGAATTGCACCGTAAAGGTTCGTGCGAGGGCGCAAGTGGGAGATGGAGCGCAAGAACTCGACACTGTGTCCTTTTTTCTGCAAAGGGTAGTCGGCAGGAGCTACCCCCAACAAACGGAGGCTTGAAGCACGCAATTCCCAACGCTGTTTGCCAGGGCTTGCCACCAGATCACCCTCAACGCTGACGGAAGCTCCCGTGGTCATATCTCCCAGGGATTCAAAGCCAGGAATTCCTGCATCAGCGATAACTTGGAGCGAGGCTAAACAGGAGCCGTCATTCAGTTCCAGGAAAGAGAATCCCTTGGAATCACGGCGAGTTCTCACCCAACCTTCGACGACGAGACCAGAGCGTTCAGTATCGGAGGCCAGAGCATGCTTAATCAGAGTCCTAGCGTTCATAGATGATGGGATAAATTGAATCTATGCGAATGTCAAAAAGCAAAAAAGAAAGATGCCACAAACCGTGCATGGTCTGTGGCATCTTAGTGTATGAAAAAACAAGGATGAAATTACAGGATGTCGTTCAACTTCTGAGTAATCACATCTTTGGAGGTAGCGCCGATGATGGCATCGACAACTTGACCGCCCTTGAAGAAGAGGAGTGTAGGAATGGAACGAACATTGTATTGGGAAGCAAGGCTGTTGTTTTCGTCAACGTCAATCTTGCCCACCTTCGCTTTGCCTGCCATTTCAACGGAAATTTGTTCAACGATAGGGGAGATCATTTTGCAAGGACCACACCACGTTGCCCAAAAGTCCACCAAAACGGGGATTTGAGATTCGATCACTTCCTGAGTAAAGTTCTCTTCTGTAAATGTAAGTGCCATGGATTGTTTTATATCACTGTGAGGTTCGTTTATCCTTCTTGCTGTACGTCATCACTGGCCGTGAACCCTGGCTTTTCTCTGTCATCCAAACCATCAATCATGATCTGAATCACGAGGAAAACGATAGCAGCAACAAGGGCAGTAATGGACAGGCCAAGCATCACGGGGCTTTCTTTTTCCTCATCGTCAACCTGTACGGTATTGACGGATGCTCGGGTAGAAGAGATTGGGGACGCAGGTGACATTGGACGCGTTGGCGTCAATGCAATCGTGGCCTTAGGCAGTTGAGCCGTAGGTTGGCTGTTTCCTCCCAATGGAACCGTTGGAGATGCGCTCAGTGGGGCAGCAGGTTTGGCACTGGTCAAAGCAACTGTCTTTAATCCACCGACCACAGGAACGCCAGCTGGACGTAATGGCGTTGTGGGAGCTGCTGGAGCGGGAGGAATTGGTGCGCTAGGAGCACTGGGTGCTGCAGGTACCGCTGGAGCCGGAGGAGCTGCTGGTGCAGGAACACTAGGAGCAGCAGGGGCTGGAGGTGGTACTGGCGCAGAAGGCACAGAAGGTGCGGGTGGAGCAGACGGTGCAGGAACGGAAGGTGCTGGAGCACCACCCACGCTAGGGGGCGGCGGGACTGCGGGACCACCGGGAATGGGGGGAGGTGGGGGATTGCTCATAGGTATATCAAAGGTGTGTTGGCTACAATGTGTCTCCTAATATGCCTCCAATTGCAAGAAAAGAATGCCGACACCCTCAATTTTGTGCAAGATTTGAGCCATTTCTCACGTAGTACTTGTACCCGTGGGCTCTTGGTGCTTGCCCGTGGATTCTCAATCTCATAGAATGCGAAACACGATAACGGATACGCATGAAGCCACTGAATAAATTAAACGAAGCCACTCTCGCCTCTGGTGAACTCCTTGAACTCTGGGAACGTGATAGTCAGTATTCACTCCTTCTCGATGGAATTCAGGTGGCCTCGAGCTTCTCCCATGGCAGTGACGACTCCATGGCGGAGCTTGCCACAGCTCCAGTGCGTCGCGCCAACCAACCCACTTTCCTTATTGGCGGATTGGCGTTGGGCTTCCAGTTAGCGGCTCTCATTGCTGAGAATCCTAAGGAGAAGGCTAACTTTGTCGTTGCAGAACCCTCCCCTGCTCTCGTCGAATGGCAGAGTAAGCATTTGGATTCTCTTCACCCTGGGCTCATGCACGATCCTCGCGTAACGGTAGAGTCCCGTCCCGTGCTTCAGGTAGCTCGCAAAAGTAGCAAGAATTTCCACGCCATCCTGCTCCGCTCTTTGCACGATCGTTGCCAAATGAGCGTTGCCGAAGCCTCTGACTACTCAGCTGCCCTAAAACAGGGGGGGCTTTTACTCATCCTTCTAGCACGCAAAGACACTCGCCTTGAGCGGACATTGCAACGCGCTGCTTTTGACGTGAGCACCTGTTCCGTTCCCGCCAACCACAAAGGAAAACAAACACGCTTCCACACTATTGTTCTTGCCCGTAAGGGTCGCTTTGTTCCATTCGCCAATCGTTAACTCCTGCCGATCATGCACGTGCCTACTTTGCCACTGATTTTCTGCTCACTGGCTGTCGCCTCTGGGGCAATCGCTGATACGATTGCTTCGGGAACGCTTCTGCCTAAGAAAGATACTCAAGCCGTTTCCTTCTCTCCTAAAGGAATTGCTGATATCTATGTATTGGACGTCTTGCCTCAAGGTAGCAAAGTCACTAAAGGTCAGTCCATTGCCACAGCAGACTTCCGCGCGATTGATCGTCAGATTGAGGATACAGAGCGTGCTGTAAAGGCTAAGAATTTGGAAGTGATGCGCCTCCGCTTTGACTTGGAGCAACAAGTTTCTGTCTCCGAGCAGAACAATAAAGAATCATCTACCCTACTGAAGCGTAGCGAAGAAGACCTTAAGGATTTTGTTGAGAAGCGCAAAGCTCGCATGATTGCTGAGGAAGAAGAACGCGTAGCAAAGTCACTCCGCCAACTCTCCTACAAGGAAGAGGAGCTCAAGCAATTGATGAAGATGTACTCTGATGACCAAGTGGCTGAAGAGACAGAAGAAATTATCCTGAAGCGCCTTAAGAATGAACTAGGTGAATCTGAATTTGCCGTCAAGGGAGCCAAACTCATTGCAGAATTGGCTAAGTTGCGCACCATCAACCGCCTTGGCGAAGACCTTCAGACCACTATCGACAAGAACTCGCTCAACAACAAGGCCGTTGAAGCTAAGTCTAAGTTTGACGTGGAAGCCAAGCAAATTGCACTCCGCGATGCAGAAGTAGCACTCAAGCGCACCCAAGACTCACTCAACGACCTGAAAAACGACCGTCAGTTGGCTCAGTTTAAAGCACCTGCAGACGGCATTTTGCTTTACGGAGGCTACGTTGGCGATAAGTGGGTGGCTAATTCCATTGCAACGAAGCTTCGCCCAGGAGGCAAGTTGGACCAATACGACAAAATTGCGACGATTGTTCCAGCTAACAGTGAGCTCATCGTTCAAGCAGTTCTCCCTGATTCAGCGGCAACGCCAAAAGTTGGAGACCAAGTACTTATCCGCATTGCCAACAGGCAATTGCCCGGTTCAGTTGCTGTTGCAGATCCTATCCCAGACGCCGATGGGAAGCGTCGCATTATCATCAATCCACAAGCTCCTGCGACGGAAATCTTTGCACCTGGACTCCCTGTTCAGGTAACGCTTAGCGACCAACCCAAGCAGTAAAGCCATGTGGGGGAGGGTGTTTTGTGGTGGCTTTATAGCGCTCCTGGTCTGTTTTCACAGCCTAGCTTTTGCGCAACTATTCCAAGTTTCTGATGATAGTCAGAATACTGATAATCAATACATAGAAGAGAAAACAGACACCGTCCCCATTGCCAAAGTTCCAGACGTCCCACTGCCTGAAAAGGAACAAGTGGAGCGTTGTCTGAGGGCGGGAACAGACTTCCTCCTTTCCCACCAAGCCAAGGATGGTTCCTGGGGCGACCATACCCGAACCAAGGGGCTTAACGTCATCTGTCCATATCCAGAGGGTCCTCTTTCTTTCCGCCTGGCATGCACCTCCCTTTGCGTCATTGGACTCAATGCCGGACCATTCCGCCAAGAAGAGGCTGTTAAACAAGCCATTGAACGAGCACGCAATTGTCTGATCACAGAATTGCCTAAACTCAAGCGTGGAGACACCAGGACAGTCCTCAG
>CAYNVM010000026.1:0-18344 GCA_964400645.1 uncultured Akkermansia sp.
ACACAAGGCTTGCCAACACCGTGAGGAGTCGAGAGGTCCACGTGAAGCGAAATCCAAAAGCAAGCGAAGGAACCCAGGTCAAGGCGAAGTGAAGGAGCGAGTAGAGGATGACAAGCAACGCCAAGTTTGAAAGAGACGTCACCACGGGAGCAAAGGATTCTAAGAGGTAAGCGAAGCCATTGCCGACGAGCAAGCAGGACAGCAGAAAGAAAAAGCCACCGACGAGTCCAGGCACCGCTTGTTTCCCGTTGTTGAAGTAGAACAGCACGCCCACGATGATGGAGAGGAAGAACAAGCCAAAGAGGGTAAAGAACCAATAGACGGCAAATGGAGAGAGCTGATCCATGGTGCAAGGAGTAGGTGATTTCAGGAGATGTAGCAAGTGAAATTCGCTCAGTGTGTCAGCAAGCGGTCGCTGACAGATTTGCCAGTGGACAAGGAAGGCCGATTCAGCCAAATCTGGGGTGAGGTACTAGAGTCCATGATCCTTGAAACATCCCATTTGATCGACGTTCTCATCATGACAACTCTTGCCGGCCTAGCGACAGGAATCGGTGGATTTGTTACGTTCTTTATGAAGCGCACCGACACGCGCCTACTCACTTATGCCTTGGGCTTTTCGGGCGGTGTCATGGTGTATATTTCCTTTGTGGAATTTTTGGCGACGGCACACGCCGACCTCATCAAGATACACGGCGACAAGTGGGGCGGATTGTGGACGATTGCGATGTTCTTTGGCGGAATGGCGTTGGCCTTGCTCATCGACCGCTTGGTGCCTGAGGACGAGAATCCGCACGAATTCATGACGCCGCAGGACTTCCAGATGACCCAACAGCACGTGGGGATGCCCCAGCACCAGGTCAAGCGGTCAGGGATTCTCTTTGCGATCGCCATCGGGATTCACAACTTCCCGGAAGGGATCGCCACCTTTGCCGCAGGACTGAATTCTCTGTCCTTGGGAGCCTCCATTGCCTTGGCGGTAGCCATGCACAATATCCCCGAAGGGATGATTGTGGCGGTGCCGCTCTATTACGGGACGGGGAGTCGATGCAAAGCGATTCTGCACTCCTTTTTGTCGGGCTTGGCGGAACCCGTGGGTGCGCTCATAGCCTTTTTCATTATCCTGCCCTTCATCAGTCCCACGCTGATTGCCTGTCTCTTTGCCTGTGTGGCGGGCATTATGGTGTACATTTCCTTCGACGAATTGTTGCCGATGGCGGAAAAGTGGGGACACCACCACATCTCCGTTTACGGGATCATCTCGGGCATGTTGCTCATGGCGCTTGTGTTGTTGTGAGGTGAATGGAAATTTGTCGTCTTGTCATGGCGTCAAAACCTAACGTTTACTTAGCTTGGGGACGCTAGGAGGTGGTGGCGAATTCCATTGACTTGAGGCATTCTTGGTTGTGTTGTCATGGCAACATCTATGATCACCATCCCACCTCTCAATCAAAAAGCGGCGGCTGAAACCCAGAGTCGCTTGGATCATTTGGCCAAAGTGCCAGGTAGCTTAGGCAAATTGGAAACGCTTGCTGTTCGGTTGGCTGCCATGACGGGCAATCCGACGCCCAGTTTCCCCAAAAAAGGCGTGGTTGTGTTTGCTGGGGACCACGAAATTGCCCTCCACGGCGTCAGTGCCACGGGACAGGAAATCACGACGGCTCAAGTCCGCAACTTTGTTCGTGGCGGTGGCACGATCAATGCCTTTTCCAGGAACGCCGGTGCAAGCGTGACCGTGGTCGATGTCGCCATGAAAGAAGATCCCGGCGAACTGCCAGGACTGATTCGGCGCAACATCGCCCGTTCCGTGCGCGACTTCAGCGAAGGACCTGCAATGACTCGCGAAGAAGCGTTGGAATCCGTGCAAGTGGGCATTGAGATGGCCCATGAGCAGTCACGTTTGGGCATCACGATGCTAGCCGCTGGCGAAATGGGGATTGGCAACACCTCGCCTTCCTCCGCCATTGCCTCCGTGTTGTTGGGAATTCCCGTGGCAGATGTGACGAGCATTGGCTCTGGCATCGACGAAGAAACGGTGAAGAAGAAGGTGGCTCTCATCGAAAAAGGCATTGCGATCAACAAGCCCGATCCCAAGGATCCCATTGACGTGTTGGCCAAGGTAGGTGGCGGTGAAATTGGCGCCATGGCAGGACTCATGCTCGGCGGGGCTTCCCTGCGCATTCCCGTTGTCGTGGATGGCTTCATTGCCGGCGCCGCTGCCGCTATTGCCAAGGGAATCAATCCGAACGTGAGCAAGTACTTGGTTGGCTCCCACGTTTCCTATGAGCCCGGTCACCTGAAACTGATGGAATACGCAGGCGTGGAACCCTTCTTTGACTTTGGAATGCGTTTGGGCGAAGGAACAGGCGCGGCCCTGATGTTCCCCATCATTGACGCATCCGTGCGCATTCTGACGGAAATGATCACTCGCGCTCAGATGGAATTCTGATCTAGTTTTACATTTCCTCTCACCTCTGGTATGCAGAGGGGTAAGATCATGAGAACGATTCGCGCTGCATTCGCATTTTTTACTCGGATTCCTGTGGGTCCGTGGCCACTTCCCGACAATTTCCGTGGCGTCCTGGCATGGATTCCGCTTGTGGGACTTGTGGTTGGTGGCGTGACAGGTGCCGTGGTAGCGGGTCTTCATCTGTTCTTACCCCCTCTGCTCTGTGGGGTGTTGGGGTGCTTGGTCTGGGAAATGCTGACGGGTGGCTTGCACCTCGACGGCGTGGCTGACTGTGGCGACGGGTTGTTGGTGGAGCAAACTCCGCAGCGCCGCCTCGAAATCATGAAGGACTCCCGACTGGGGACCTTTGGGGGAACGGCTCTTTGCTTTACGTTGTTGCTGAAGATTGCGGCTATCGCCTCGCTGTGTCGCTTGAATGACGTCTACGATATTGTGTCCGTCTGCGCC
Organism: uncultured Akkermansia sp.; assembly: GCA_964400645.1. GTDB lineage: Bacteria > Verrucomicrobiota > Verrucomicrobiia > Verrucomicrobiales > Akkermansiaceae > Akkermansia. The sequence goes on from CAYNVM010000026.1 coordinate 2,918, forward strand.
GCTGCTGGGATTCTGGCTCGTTCCTGCATTTTCCTGACGGTTCCCTACCCATCGGCCCGACCTGGAGGATTGGGCGATGCGATTCGCGACGGTCTCCGTCCGATCCACGTGATTCCTGCCGTGGTCATGCTGATTCTCATGGCGCTAGCGATCGGCTATCAGGCACTCATTGCCATTGATGTGGCTCTCCTTGTGGCCTGGGGGCTCTTGCACCAAGCCAACAAGAGGTTGGGTGGCGTCACAGGCGACGTGTTTGGTTGCTTGATCGAGACCGTGGAATGGGTTGTTCTCATCGTTTTCTGCTTCTAAGGCCATGGTGACCTACTCCCTGCCCGAGCTCACACTGGGATGCACGTCCTTCCTCGTCCACGAGGACTATGTGCCAGCCTTTCGGTTCTCAGCGTCTATGTGTTCTGATGTCTCGCTCCTGCTCAGCGGGCCAGGTCCTGACTGCCTCTACCTCGCTACAGAGGAGGATATCCGAGAGATAGGACGCATTGCCGACGGCGAAGGAACCAGTATCAACGTCCACCTGCCTGCTGATGGTGATTTTGACACGCCTGAAAACACGGCAGACTTGGTGCGCCGGGTCAAGATGACGATTCGCCGAGCCTTGCCTCTGGCTCCGCATTCATGGGTGCTCCACATCAATGTGCCGTCTCTCAGTAACACCAACCAGTTGCCTAGCTCTGACTGCGTGTTGAGAGTCGAGGAGGCGTTGAAGGAAATAGCCGCAGAGCTTCCCGATCCGGCTCAGCTGTGCATCGAAAACCTGGAGACCTTCCGATCCGACGTCAACGATGTCTGGGTGAATGGCTCGCCGTACTCGAGGTGCTTTGACATTGGCCACGTGTGGAAAGATGGTGGCGATCCTGCCGTTTTACTGCGCCAGTGGCTCCCGAAGATTAGGATTTGCCACCTGCACGGCATCGTGGGGCGCGACCACAAATCGCTCAAAATGATGCCTGATGACGCTATTGACGGCGTTATGCACCAATTATGGCGTGCTCATTTTTCTGGGGCGATCACTATGGAGGTCTTTACCGAGGACGACCTGGCGACCTCGCACGACGTTTTAATGAGATCTTATGAGCGATACCTCCTCCATGACTGATTTGCACACGCCCCTGACCCTCGTGTTGGGTGGCACCAAAAGTGGCAAAAGTGCTTACGCCGAACACCGAGTGATGCAACGTGGTGGGCGCACGCTGTACATTGCCACGGCAGACACGAGCCAGAATGATCCTTCCATGGAAAGACGCATTGCCGTCCACCGAGCACGCCGCCCTGACGACTGGGCAACCTTGGAAGCACCGTACAACGTCGGCGAGGATTTTTTGAATTTTCCTCAGCACGAGGAGTTTGACACCATCCTTCTCGACTGCATCACCTTGTGGACCACGAATTTGCTTTTTATGGACGAGCCCATTGATCCCGTCGCCTTTGAGAATAGGGTGAAGGAAAGGGTCAGCCAACTCATTGACATCATGCGCCGTGGAAAAGCCCACTGGGTTGTGGTGTCTGGTGAAGTGGGCTTGGGAGGAACGCACTCGACTGCTCTGGAACGCACCTTCTGCGATGGGTTGGGCTTGGCCAACCAGTTGCTTTCTCAAGCCGCCGAAGAAGCCTACCTCGTTGTCGCCTCGCGACCACTTCGGTTACCTCCACCAGACTCAGCCGTTCTCGACAATTACTTGCTCAACTGAGCGCAAAAAAGCCCGACAGCGAAACTGCCGGGCTTTATAGTTATGAATTCACCGGAGAAAATTACTTCTTGCGGAAGAGACCGCCAAGGCCTCCCAAACCGCCTAATCCGCTCATCGAGCTCAAATCAGGAAGCTTCATGTTGGCAGGGAGTTGAGGAGTTCCCTTGCCCTTCTTACCACCTTGGCCACCGCGCATCTGCTTCATCAGAGCGCCCATAGGTCCCTTGCCTGACATCATTTTGCGCATTTCCATAAAGCGCTTGATGTTCTGGTTCACCTTTTCAATGGGAAGTCCTGAGCCCTTGGCAATGCGACGACGACGCGACATATTCATGACGTCAGGATTGGAGCGTTCTTCTGGGGTCATCGACAAAATCATGGCTTCCACGTGCTTCATCTTCTTCGGATCGAAGGCATCGGCAGGAAGCTGTTTCTTGATCTTGTTGAAGCCAGGAAGAAGGCCGAGCAAACCTTCCAATGGACCGAGGTTCTGGATCATCTTCATCTGATCCAAGAAATCGTTGAAGTCGAATTGCCCCGACATGAAGCGATTTACGGACTTCGTGGCTTTCTTCTCGTCAATGTTGGCGGCAGCTTTTTCAACGAGGCCGACGATGTCGCCCATGCCGAGAATGCGGTCAGCCATGCGGTCGGGATAGAAAGGACCGAACTGGTCAAGCTTTTCGCCTTCGCCTGCAAACTTGATGGGCTTGCCAGTGACCGAACGCATGGAAAGAGCCGCACCGCCACGAGCATCGCCATCTAACTTCGTGAGGACAATCCCCGTCACGCTTACGGCTTGGTCAAAGGTCTGAGCCACTTGAACGGCCTGCTGGCCAGTGGCGGAATCGACCACGAGAAGAGTTTCGCGAGGATCGACAAAGCTGTGAAGTTGTTTCAGTTCGTCGATAAGGGCTTCATCCACTTCCTGGCGACCAGCCGTATCGATGATGGTCACTGTGGCATTTTGATCCTTGGCCCAAGCCAAACCTGCACGAGCGACTTTAATGACATCGCGCTCGCCTGCTTCTGGGCAATAGACAGGCACATCAATCTGCTGAGCAAGGGTAGCCAACTGGTCAATAGCGGCCGGGCGAATGAGGTCGCACGCAATCAAAACGGGGCGACGGCCTTCATTTTTGAGGCGAAGAGCCAATTTAGCACTCGTCGTGGTCTTACCAGCCCCGTTCAGGCCGACGACCATGATTCGAGCAGGATCGGTGAGATCGAGAGGAGCAGCATCTCCACCCAAAAGAGCGGTGATTTCGTCGTGGAAGATTTTGACGATTTGTTCTCCAGGCTTCACGGATTTGAGGACTTCCTGTCCCAAGGCTCTGTCCTTAACGCGAGTAATAAATTCGCGAGCGACGCCGAACTCGACATCAGCTTCAAGGAGAGAGAGGCGGATGTCGCGCAGAGCATCGCTAATGTTCTTTTCAGAGATCTTGCCCATCCCGCGCAATTTGCGGAAAGTATCATCCAATTTGTCAGCTAAAAGGGAGAACATAAATGTGGAGCTTGGCGAGCAGACTGCCACAAAGTCTGAGTAACGTCAACTCATCGCCCTAGCTAGCAAAGAGCCAAGACAAAGAAATCTTTTTTTGGACTAGATTAACCAGAGAGTTGTCGCTAGGATGTGGGCAGATTCAGATCTTTCTCCCATGTCCGGTAAATTGACCTACAAGCAGTCTGGAGTGGATACCAAGGAAGCCGCCGCTTTCGTATCCGATATCAGCGCCCATGTGAAGCGCACGCAAAAGAACCGTCAATTGCACCAGGCATTCGGCCTGTTTGCAGCAGCCTATGACTTGAGTTCCTACAAGGAACCCGTGATTGTAACGGGTTGCGACGGCGTGGGCACCAAGACAGAAATCCTCTTCCAAATGGACATGGCCGAAACGGCTGGCAAGGACCTCGTTGCCATGAACGTCAACGACATCCTCACCACAGGTGGCGATCCTTTGCTCTTCCTCGATTACCTCGGCATTTCCAATGTCGAAAAGGAACGTACTCGCATCACCCGCCTTGTGGCTGGCATGTGTGACTACCTTGAATCCTGCAACTGTATTCTTGCAGGTGGGGAAACAGCCGAAATGCCTGGCGTTGTTCCTGAAGACATCGTTGAACTCTCTGGCTTCTGCATCGGTTGTTGCGAAAAGAGCCAAATGATCGACCCAACGACGGTTCGTCCTGGCGATGTGTTCATCGGCTACAAGTCCGATGGTTTCCACGCTAACGGTTGGAGCTTGGTTCGCCGCGTTCTCAATGCTCATCCTGATGTTGTCACTGAAGAAGAACTTCGCAACCTCCTGAAGCCAACGCGCCTTTACCACGATGTGGTCGCTGACATGCGCAAGTTGGGTGTAACACCTAAGGCCTACGCTCACATCACGGGTGGTGGTCTCCCCGAAAACTTGGAACGCTTCCTCGGTAACTACGGTGCCGACTTGACGATTCCTTATTGGGATAATGAAGCTGCTCAGAAGATTTTGGAATACGTTGATGCGAAAGACCGCTTCAACACATTTAACATGGGCATTGGTTGGGTAGCTATTGTGCGCCCAGAAGATGTCGACGCTGCATTGACTGCAGGTAATGGAGGAACTGTCATTGGGACGCTCCGAGATGGTGCTGGTATTACTGTCACGGTTGCTGAATCCAAGTAAGTTTCATTAATCTACTCGAGGATTTCAGGCCATGAGTGATACTTTGACGCATGAATGTGGCATCGCCGCCATCCGTCTCCTCAAACCGCTGTCTTATTTTCACGATAAGTACGGCTCCAACCTTTGGGCATTTAATAAGTTGCTTCTCTTGATGGAGAAGCAACACAACCGTGGTCAGGATGGTGCTGGCATCGGTTGCGTCAAACTGGACATGCCCTTGGGTCAGCCTTACTTGTTCCGCTCTCGCGACGCAAGTAAGGACGCCCTCACAAACATCTTCAATTCCCAACTTAAGAAGCTCAATAAGAAGGCTCGTAAAGGTCAAATTGACCTGAATGATCCTAAGGCTGTGAAAGAAGGGTTCGATTACGGTGGTGAAATCCTCATGGGACACCTCCGCTACGGCACTTCTGGGGTGTTTGATGAAGGTTCATGCCACCCTTACCTTCGCCGAACCAACTGGACGACTCGCACCCTCATGGTGTTGGGGAACTTCAATATGACCAATACGGGCGAACTCAACCAACGCCTGATTTTGCGCGGTCAGCACCCAGTTTTTGGGACGGACACGCAGACTGTATTGGAAGAGATCGGCTACCATTTGGACGAAGCTCACAACGAGCTCTATCGTCGCTTCCGCGAAGAAGGCGTTCCTGGGCCTGAAATTCCCCGTCTGATTTCAGACAACCTCGACGTTCGCGACATCATCCATTCCTCAGCTTCTGCCTGGGATGGTGGCTTCACAATTTTGGGTGCTATCGGCAATGGTGACTTCTTCTGCTTGCGCGACCCGCACGGCATTCGTCCTTGCCACTACTTGGCTACTGATGAATTCGTGGCCTTTGCTTCAGAACGCGTGCCGTTGATGAGTGTGTTTGAAGTCGAAAGTGAAGAGGTGCATGAAATGCCACCTGCTCACATGATGACGATCAAGGCCGACGGTAGCTACTCAGTTGACGCTTACACGGAGCCACTTGAACCCACGCCCTGCTCTTTCGAAAAGATCTACTTCTCTCGTGGCAACGACCCCATCGTTTACCGCGAACGTAAGGCACTCGGTGCGGCGCTGACTCAGCCTGTTGTCGACTCCTTGGAAGACCGCTTTGACAAGGCAGCCATCACCTTCATCCCGAACACAGCAGAAACAGCTTATTATGGGCTGTTGGAAGGGTTGCGCCTCTATCGTCGCAAGCGCGTTCACAAAATGCTTTTGGATGCCTTCCATAATGGCACCATGACAGAAGATCTCCTCGATAAGGCGATTCTTAAGCGTTGGCCACGTGGTGAAAAGATTGCTCACAAGGACATCAAGATGCGAACCTTCATCACGCAGGAAAAGGGACGCGCTCAGTTGGTGTCTCACGTGTACGATTTGACCTACGGTGCTGTTGGTGAAGAAGATGTGCTCGTTGCCTTGGACGACTCTATCGTCCGTGGCACCACGTTGCGCAACTCCATTCTCCGCATTTTGTCCCGTACGCATCCGCGCAAGATTGTCATTGTTTCGACGGCTCCACAGATCCGCTATCCTGACTGTTACGGCATCGACATGTCAGAGCTTGGCAAATTTGTGGCTTTCCAAGCGGCCGTTTCTCTTATTAAAAAGAGAGGGATGGGACGCATCCTCGACGAGGTTTACGAAGCTTGTAAGAAAGAGCTCGAAAAACCCAAGAGCGAACGTCGCAACTGCGTCAAAGCAATTTACGAGCCATTCACTTATCAGGAAATCTCCGATGAGGTCACGCGCTTGGTAACACCTTCTGATGCAGTCTGCCCCATCGAAGTCATCTTCCAAACCATCGAAGACCTCCACAAGAGTATCGATGGTCCCTGTGGCGACTGGTACTTCTCTGGTGACTACCCAACCCCAGGCGGTTACACAACGGTGAACATCGCCTACATCAAGTGGTTCCTCGGAGAAGATGGTCGTGCTTACGACCTGCCCATCTGACAAACGAATTTGGCCGGAGGCCGAATCGGTCTCCGGCTTTTTTCATGCCAGAGTCGACGGACTTCGGACTTATACTCCCCCACCTAACACTTACTGCGCATGGATACACAACGTTCCTATTCTGATTATGGCGATCCTGAGCTCGTTGATTTCACGAGGTCTGGGGATCATAAGGCCTATGATGAACTTATTCGCAGACATAGCCGTAAGTTGCACTTGTCGATTTACCAACTGCTAGGGAACTATGAAGATGCCTTTGACATTGCCCAAGAAGCTTTTATGAAAGCTTTTAATAGTCTGGCAACTTTTAACGGGCATAGTTCATTTTTTACATGGCTTCGCACGATCGCCATCAATATGGCTAGAACTGAGTTTAAGAAGCGAAGTCGCATGATGTCTTTCAGCCTTGATGATCCCGACTTTGAAGGCGCAGAAGTGTTGCGTGATGCTGTACGAGATCCTTCTCAGCTAAGTCACCCAAGTGCCTCCATGGAATTGGGAGAACTGAGCATTGAGCTGAATCAAGCTCTCATGCGCTTGTCTGACAGGCACCGTGAAATCGTCGTGCTACACGACATCCAAGGGTTGGAGTACACAGAAATCGGTAAAATGCTCAATGTCTCAGAAGGAACGATCAGATCGCGTCTCCACTATGCCCACAAGCAACTCCAGCAACTCCTCGGGGACCTACTTGATTAATTTTTCTCAACTTTTTTTGAACAAAAATCCTCTAAAACTGTCTAATACTGTGACGACTAAAAACTAGTGACAAGATCGGAATTGGCAAAAGTCTCTGAACATATTGATGAGTAATCAATAGCATGAATTAGCCAAGATCCCAAACTCACAGCTTTAGACGATCATCTGCAACCTTTATCTAACAAATCTTATGGAGAACAAATCCGATAGCACGCGAGAACAGAACCTGACCAGGCTCCTGTCTTCTCTTCATCATTCGGAGCCTGAATATCCGGACGATTTCGAAGACAGATTCCTTGCCGAGTTCCATGCTCGTCAGTCTGCGCCCGCAACGCAACCAAGCTTCTTTTCCTCTCTTAAGGAAAAGCTCTCTCAATTTCTGTCTGAAGGCTCAGCATGGAAGTGGGCCTATTCCTCGATGGCTGTGGTTACAGCCTGCATTGTTGCCATGATTTTCCTCTCAGATCCAAATCCTGAACCAGGACAGAGTGTTTTCTCAGGCAACCAAGTTCTTCCAGAACTCCAACCCGTCAGCGCCGAGCATACGGTTTCTTTTGAAGCCATTAGCAACGACGAGCCTTCTGACGACGATGATCTGATCTTGAAGAAAAGAAAGAAACATTCAACTGACGGCCAAGAAGTAAGAACCCAACAAGCCCCTGCTCCTCTGCAGTAAGTTGGTTTCTTGGCCTTCTATCATGAGTTCTGAGCTTGTCTCTAGTCCCCTAGGGACAAGCTCTTTTCATAACAACAAGCTTTGCCTAAAAAATAGAGGAAATTAGACCAAGTCTGGGTGGATCATTGATCTTGGCTTGATTGGATCTTCCCCTAGAATTAAAACTGAGCCATGCTTCAAATCGTCTTCAATGAAATCAGTGCCGCTGAGATTTCTCAGATTCCAACTTTGCAACAATTGGAACTTTTCGGTGAATTTAAAGTCACGAATGAAGTCCTGCAAAATCTCGATGGCGAGCACTTTGGTAAGATTGAACACGATGGGAAGTCGCTCTACCGTTTCAGAGCTTCCGATTACAGAATTTACTTCGAAGTTGATGGGGACAAGGTGATTGTTCACCGAGTCCTTAACAAAAACAGTTTCAATGACTTTCTCTTCCGCTCTAAGTTAAGCACCGTATCTGAAGACGAGTTGCTTGCTGAATCTAAGAACTTCTGGACATTGATTGAAGAAGGCAAAAATGCCAAGCGTAAGTGATATTGACTGATAGGACATACGCTTTTTCGAAAGGCTGTTGCCATACAAACGAATGTTTTCTCAATTATTTTGATTCTCTTAGAAAAATTCATTTCTTTCACAACGTACATAGAGTAGTTTTTCTGCAGATTTATATCACCCCTTTTACCTCTATCAGACCATGATATTCCCAACTAAGACTGACCGATCGAACAGATTTTCAACAAACTCAACACCAACAATTGCTGAACCTGTTGCAGAGCCAGCACCTACTGACTACTATGGCAGTGAACCACAAGAACCTGTAGAAACGGTTTCTTCTCAGCGTAGCCTCCTTCCTAAGAGCAGCAATGTCTTGGGCCGCGATGTAACGATTAGCGGTGAACTTACCTTCCAAAACGACCTCGTTATCGATGGTAATGTCACTGGTAAGATTTCTGCTGTTTCTGAAGACGATCGTTCCCAAACGAGTGGTGTTCTCACCATCGGTGAAAACGCTGTGATTCAAGCTGAAATCACAAGCCGTAAGGCCATCATCCGTGGTTCCGTTGAAGGCAACATCTCTGTCTCAGAAAGCATCACCTTGGGTAGCACAGCCAAGCTTTTCGGCGACATCGTTGCTCGCACGTTGACTGTTGAACCAGGTGCAACCTTTATTGGACACGCTCGCATCAGTGCCGATAGTCTCAATGTTGACGAACCTTCCACAGGAGCTTCCGCTAGCGAACAAGGCGAACTTCCTGTTGGTAAGAACTAAGCCAATATTGGAGAGCGGTTGAAATAATCCGCTCAACAAATAGATTTTCAGATACTCCTGCTGTGTCCACACGTAGGAGTATCTTTCTTTTAGTCAGTATTATCCCCTTTTCCAACACAAGGCAGATCATGGAAGAAGTGAACTACCATCCCATTCCTAGGCGGACTGATGCTCCTTCAGGGAAAGTAACTCAAGGAGATAATGTAACCCGAGAAACAGGACGTCGGCCGGAAAAAGTCGCCTTTCCTGAGAAGGATATTCCCACGAAGGCAGTCATCTGCTTCGAATGCGGTCATATTTCCTTAGTCCCTGAGGCTGCGCTCTCAGCACGTTGTCACCACTGTTCCGCCTATATCAATCTGGACGATATTGTGATCCACAACCGATCCTATCGCGGTTCTGTTCGTACTCGTGGCAACGTGACGGTGAGAGAGGGGACAAACCTTGATGGCGTCTCTGTGCAATCGCACGACCTCATTCTCGAAGGGCGTATCTCCGAAAATATTGAATGCACGGGGACTTGTACCATCAAGACGGACCAACACATCAATGGGAAAGTCCACGTAGGAACTCTTGTCATAGATCGCAAGGTAAATGCAGTCTTTTCCCAGCCAGTTGAAGCCAAGGAAGTCGAAATATTGGGAACCTTTACGGGCATTCTAAATTGTCGTGGGACCGTGCGCATTGCTAAGGGAGGCGAGCTTATTGGCGACCTAAAGGCAACACGACGAGTCTTGGAAGACGGCTCCAACCATGTTGGTCACTTCTCCGTGTATCCGCTGTCATGAACCTCCCTATTTCGATCCGTGGCGCTCGCCAATACAATCTAAAAGGCATCGATGCAGACTTGCCTAAGCAAGCACTTATCGTCCTTGCAGGGCCGTCGGGATCGGGGAAATCAACGCTTGCCGTTGATACATTGTTTGCCGAGGCGAGAAGACGATTTTTAGACTGTCTGTCAACCAAGGATCGCAATACTTTTGAGCTTCCTGACCCTCCAGATGTGGACTCTATCACAGGCCTACCTCCAGCTCTGTGTTTGGAACAATCACCAGGTTTCTTTAATCCACGCCAACTTCTTGGCAATATCACGGAGTTGGCAGACTTCCTGAGAGTTCTTTACGCCACAGCGGGGACTCCACATGACCCCACAACTGGAGCTGAACTCGTCTGCATGACTCCCGATCGAGTCATCGATGATTTGTTAGCTTTCCCCGAAGGAACGAAGCTTACTCTAGTATCACCCATGGCACCCTCGCTCTTTGCCGATGCCCAAGGGTTGAGAAGCTCTCTAAGCGACTTTTTGCGCCAGGGTTTTCTTCGCGTGGCGATGGATCACGTTATCCAACCAATCGATGACCTCTTGGCTCAGGAGACCATCGGCCAACCGGACCAATTGGCTTTAGTTATCGATCGAATCGTTCTTCGAGGCGAAGCCAGTGCCTCACGTCTTGCAGACTCCGTGCAGACTGCCTTGCGACTCAGTCCTGATGAGATCCAAGGTTTTCTTCAGACGCCAGACCACGACGAGCAATGGCTAAGCTTCTACATGCGCTATCGCAATCCAGAAACAGGATTCGTTCTGCCCCATCTGTCGCCCAAGCATTTTTCATACAACTCACCCTTGGGATTCTGTCCAGACTGCCAAGGCACAGGGATGGATCCCACCACTCCTACGAATTCTCGGAAGAATAGAGGTACTATTTCTGCTCCCTGTCCGACCTGCGGGGGAAGTCGTCTCAATGCATTGGCACGAGCAGTCACCCTTTCCATGGGCAACAGCAAATACAATCTGCCCGAATTACTCCATCTCTCTTTAGAAGATCTCAAACGCCAATTAGACGACTTAGTTCTGCCGACGTCTATGGCACAACCCTGCCAGCATCTGATGCAGGAAATCCACAAACGTTTGGGATTCCTGAATGGTCTTGGGTTAGGGTATCTCAGTTTAGACCGCCCGGCGCCTTCTCTCTCCGGAGGAGAACTCCAACGAGCCAGACTAGCCTCACAGTTAGGCGGGGGGCTCTCCGGAGTACTATACATTTTGGACGAGCCAACAATTGGGTTACATCCTGCTGATACACATCGACTGATCCAAGCTCTCACTCAACTCAGAGATTTGGGAAATACTCTGTTAGTTATTGAACATGATGAACAAGTCATGCAAGCCGCTGACCTCATTGTTGATATGGGGCCAGGTTCAGGGCCACTAGGGGGGCGCATTCTTGCCATGGCCACGCCTGACGATTTACCAGCTCATACTGATTCACCGACGGGGCAATGGTTGTCTGGGAAGTTGCAAATGCCAGAAGCTCATCGAGATGTGAATGACACCACGCCACGTCTCACTCTTCACGGGGCCAAAGCCAATAATCTCCAGAATATTACGTTCAGTATTCCGCTAGGGCGCCTTACTAGTCTATCGGGGCCGTCTGGTTCTGGGAAATCGTCACTAGTCATGGATTGCCTTCTCCCTGCTCTCAATGGAGAGAGTCAAGGTAACACATGGGAAGGACTCGAAGGCCAAACAAAGATTGATCGGGTGATCGTGATTGATCAAAGCCCAATAGGTAAATCGCCTCGTTCAACACCAGCAACAGCGACCGGACTCATGCAAGTCCTACGTCCGCTCTTTGCGTCACTCCCCTTGTCAAAACAGAGAGGCTATTCAGCAAGCAGGTTTTCAACGAACACTAGAGGTGGACGTTGCGAAAAATGCCTTGGCTTGGGACAGATTGAAGTCGATCTCCAGTTTTTGGGTAAAGTCCATACGCCATGTGATGCCTGTCATGGGCTTCGTTACAACCGAGAAACTCTTGAAGTAACCTGGAGAGGTAAATCAATCGCAGAGGTCCAGGCGCTGACAGTTGATGAAGCTGTCGAATTTTTTAAGGCGATTCCCAAAGCTCATGCCATTCTGTTGAGGCTTCAGCAAGTAGGGTTAGGTTATCTCAGTCTCGATAGACCTGCAGACACACTATCTGGAGGCGAAGCTCAACGCATCAAGATAGCAACGGAATTAGCGAGGATCATTCCCAACAGAATAGACGCCTCTCCAGCTCTTTTCATCCTAGATGAACCAACAACAGGTCTGCATTTTAGGGAGGTGTCCTTGCTCATACAGGCTTTACACGACCTGCGAGACGCAGGACACACAGTGCTATGCATTGAACACAACACTGATATTCTCCTTTCCTCAGATTACATCATCGATATGGGCCCCGGAGCGGGTTCACAAGGAGGATCTATCGTCGATCAGGGGACTCCTGATCAGATCATGCTAAGGCAAATTTCCCCGACAGCCCCATGGTTGTCGAAACGTGCTTCAGAAGTGCGGTCATGATTGATCCCGAGCTCCATTCATCAAAAGTTTTGCTCAAGCTCCTAGACTCTCGCTATACTGATGAGTTTTGGGATGCTTTCACGTCAGAAATTACACGTTACCTCCTCATTCGGCCTTGGGAAACTAAAGATGAGGTGGCAACAATGCTCAGTGACTGCCACTCTCGCTATCGATTCGGTCTCAGTGCTGATTATGCCCTGATCCATCCTTCTACCTATGAATTCCTTGGTTGCATTAGTATCAATGGTCTCGGCAATCGTACTCCCGAACTGGGGCTATGGGTTAAATCCTCAGCACAACGTTCCGGGTACGCACGAGAGGCAATGAAGCTTGTTCTCCGAGAAGTCTTCACGAAATTAGCACCTGAGTCAGTTTCCTATATTGTGCATCGAGACAACAAGGCTAGTTTGGCTCTCGTTTCTGCCTTTCCAATTCTCAGAACGCGTCATCTTTGGCTTCCCGACGCCCAACAAAATGCAACCCCATGTATAGAATACAGTCTGGCGAATCCAACAATGCCAGAGGACTAGCTTTCTGATTGAGCGAGCAATAGTGCTAAATAGCGTTCTGAAGCTTTCGATAAATTCTGATACTTCCTCCAAACGATATGCATGGATGCTTTGAGCTGAGGATATAATGGAAGGAAACGTAACGTACTGTCACCAGTTACATTAATGATCTTATCTAAGCAAAGAGCATAGCCTATTCCGTCTTCAACCATGAGCGAGCCATTGAATACCAGGCTATAGGTACCAACAACGTTTATTTCTTTGGCATTGCTCCCAAACCATTCTCGGAGTTCTAGACTGTTTCTACTTTGACGAGATAAAATAAGCGGTTGCCCGACAAGATCGTCTGAAGAAATCTGAGACTTGCTAGCCAAAGGGCTGTCGCAACGTACTAAACAGCCCCATGTGTCCTCGTATGGGAGTTTGATTGAATGATATTTTTCAAGATTAACAGGATCGAACAAAAGCCCAAAGTCGATCTCGCCTTTATCAAGCCGTTCCAACACATCCATGCTGTCTCCGCTAGAAATGTGGAAATGTATATCAGGATTCTCGCATCGGAGTTGGTATGCCACCTGAGTCAAATAATGCACCCCCACACTCTCGCCAGCACCAATACAAACATCCCCTGAAATACTTTCGTCTGACCTCGCCACCTCGTCGGCGGTTTGCTGGACCAGTTCTAGGATTTCCTCTGCACGTTTACGCAGTAATCGTCCCTCATGAGTCAAGGTCACGCTGTGGCTATTCCGTTCAAACAACTGCTTCCCTAGCTCATCCTCTAAATCGTGAATCTGGCGAGATAAGGTTGGTTGGGTTATGTGCATTGCCATGGCTGCTCGAGTCATGTTCTCTTCACGTGCAACTGCTAAGAAATAACGAAGTACACGAAGCTCCATAAATTCAAAAAAATCACATTACTTAGTCTTACTCTACATAATTGTTGTCATGCTTACAAGGCATGTCATGAGATGAGGCAAGAGTATTAGATCTTTATCCATCAATGAAGTACAGTGAAATGTAATGAGCAACAATATGAATCTCAATGCATTTATAGAGTTGATGGATCAAGGATGTACTGTTGAAGCTGGTAGCGATGCACACAAGACTATGTGTGAACTTTCTCAAGAAGCGCTAAAAATAACAATGCGACTAAACAATGTTTACCATACTCCTGATGAGATTGTGGAATTAATGTCAGAGCTAACCGGAAGAACGGTCGATAACAGTTTCTCTATGTTCCCTCCTTTTTATACGGATTGTGGGAAAAACATTCACATCGGGAAAAACGTCTTTATCAATTCGGGATGTCGATTCCAAGATCAAGGAGGAATAACAATTGGTGACGGCTGCCTAATAGGTCACAATGTTACTTTGGCCACACTGAATCATGACTTTTCCTCTAAAAAGCGAGGGAATCTACATCCATCTCCCATAACATTGGGGGAAAATGTGTGGATCGGCGCTAATGCCACTATTTGTCCAGGAGTCTGCATTGGAGATGGTGCCATTGTAGCAGCTGGAGCTGTCGTTACGAAAGACGTACTTGCAAATACTCTTGTAGGAGGAGTCCCTGCCCGAATGATAAAAAGATTAAATGAAAAAAGTGACCTCTGAATGAAAGTTTTAGCAATTAACGGCAGTTCAAGGAAGAATGGCAATACGCACATTCTTATCAACCGTATATTTGAGAAATTAAACTCAACAAGCATCGAGACAGAAGAGATACAACTTGCTATCAATATAATCCACCCCTGCAAAGCGTGTTTTTCCTGTGGCGGGAAAGAAAATTGTATTTATCAAAAAGACAACTTTAGCGAGATTTTTACAAAAATGAAACAAGCCGATGGTATTATTCTTGCCTCCCCTGTTTATTCCGCAAACATATCGGCAAATATGCAAGCTTTCTTGGAACGTGCTTCTGTTGTATGTGATATGAATGGTAGCTTGCTGAAGCATAAGATCGGTGCATCAGTCGCAGCAGCAAGACGAGGGGGTGCATTAAACGCCATTGATGCAATGAATCATTTTTTCCTGAATCACGAAATGCTTGTTGTTGGAAGTACTTATTGGAATATGGCTTATGGTCAAATGCCTGGAGATGTTTTGAAAGATGAGGAAGCTCTGGAGAATATGGATAATCTAGCAGAAAATATAACCTGGCTTCTCAAGAAAACAATGAAGTGAAGATGGCAATATTTTTGCAACTGATTTCATTTTCATTCGGCACTGCTTGCAGTAATGCCGAACAGGGACAGGAAGAATTAGCTCAAAGTAGCGAAAGCACCATATCAAAATAGAAAGTGAGAATAATACGATGAATGATAGAAACGGGAGCAACAATGTTGAGGTTGGTGCTTTCAATTTTGACACTAAAACCGTACTATTAAACAGTGGTTATGAAATGCCTATTAACGGACTTGGGACATATAGCTTACATGACGACGCATGCCGAAAAGCTATTCGGGCTGCACTTGAAAACGGTGTAAGACTCATTGATACAGCTTCTCTTTACGGCAACGAGGAAGAAATTGGACAGGCTATTAGACAAGCTACCGAGGACGGCATTGTTAATAGAGAAGATATTTTCGTCATTACGAAAAT
>CAYNVM010000027.1:0-17827 GCA_964400645.1 uncultured Akkermansia sp.
GCACTCAAAATAAGCATCCGTGTAAAAAAAGCGTCCGTCTAAGTCCTTTCGCCTTGCTCTGGCTTGGCTTTTCGTTAGGGTGGTTACTATGAAATTTTCCGTTGCTCCTCGTTGTAGGAAAGGCTTCACATTGGTCGAACTTCTCGTTGTGATCACCATTATCGTTGCTCTTGCTGGCGTGGCTTTCGTCACTGCTCAGAAGGCCATGAACACGGCAAAAGAAAGACAATCTCAGAAGGATTGCGCTGACCTTGCCCTCAGCATCAACAACTTCATTTCTGACCACCAAGGGGTGCTTCCTGTCGATGCACTTGCCAACCTCAGCGAAGACAAGCCAATCTCTACGGACGTCGATGATCCTGCCAATATGATCTCCATCCTCATGGGCCGTGAACAGGGTCCTGAACAGGATCACATCAACCGCTCGGGCAAGAAGTACGTCAGCGGTACGCCTGTTGACGAACGCCGTGGTGGTCTCTACATCGAAGGCCGTCAAATGGGTCTCTATGATCCTTGGGGTAAGCCTTACTATGTCATCCTTGATGTCAATGGTGACGAAGAAATCAAGGACCCAACGGCTAAGAAGAACCAAGATAAGCCTATCTTCTCTCGTGTAATCGTCTATGGCACGGGCTTGGATGGTGCTGGTAGCCAGAAGGACCACAAGATCCAAGATCCCGAATACAACTCGGATAACGTCTATTCTTGGAAGAAGAAGTAATTCACTTCTCAAACCTTTTCCCACGCCATCGAGGTCTTTCCTTGGTGGCGTTTTTCTTTCGGTAAGGGATCTCCTCTTGCCAACCCTTGCCAATTGTGAGCAAATGCCCTCCGTCTTTCCTCTGAGCTGACATGGATAACGAACCTCTCACCGACGAAGCCATTACTCCTACCCCTGCCCCCACAGAGCAACCCTCTGTACCGTCCAATGAGGACGCAAAGAATACGTCGAGTACTCCCTTGGGATGGGCAACTTTGCTTCTGCTCATAGAAATCGGCGTCGCTATCGTCTGCCTCAGACTCTGGGAAGATCAGCTTTTCCTCCCCTACCTCATCATCGTTGTATTCGGCATTGAACTCTGGGCTTTGCTCGTCTGGGTCAACCACCTCTGCAAACAACGAATCAGTTACCGCCAGTGGCAACGCGAACTTGAAGTGGTGCAAGGTGTCTGGGAATACCACTCGTCCTCCCATCAGGCCTTTCTCCGTGGTGAAACCTTCTTCGACTACTGGGACCATAATGGAGCGCTCAGCATCATACAAAAGCAGAAGAATACGACGATCACGCGCGACGGCGTCTCGTCCGACGGCATGAGGATCTCTCTGTATGTGTACCAAGCCGACGAATTGATCTTTGCCCGTATCAGTGACGGCAAGCTCGTCCCCATTCAGAACGCTAGTTCCGACCAAACCTACTACGAACTAGAAGACGCTCAAAACTGGGTCGTCGTACAAGAAATGAGTACGCTCCCCGGTCTCGTCCAGGAATCCACAACCCCAGCTCTCTCTTCGGACAAGATCCTGAAGGACGCGCAGAAGTCCTTCAAGCGTTGCAACGCTCTGATCAGTAAAAACGACTCGATTTACAAAGCCCCTCATAAGCCTGAATTGGTTTCGCTCTCAGACTTAGCTCAAGAGCTCCACCTACCCGACGCCGTCCGAGAAAAGCTTCGCCAGAACTAAGAGTGGCCAGGAGGAGTAAAGGCAGAATCAGAATTTACGGTTTACACGTGACGAGAGGAAGGCATAATTGACGGGCTTATTTCCCCACTGCATATGATGACCGCAGCAGAAATCCGACAGAGCTTCCTCGACTTTTTCCAAGAAAAGCAGCACACGATTGTCCCCTCTGCATCTTTGATGCCTCAGAGCCCAGGCTTGCTGTTCACCAACGCTGGTATGAACCAGTTCGTCCCTTATTTCCTGGGTGTTTGGACTCCGCCGTGGACACCTGCCCGTGCCGCTGATACGCAAAAGTGCATCCGTGCAGGTGGTAAGCACAACGACTTGGAAGATGTCGGTTACGACACCTACCACCACACTTTCTTTGAAATGTTGGGTAACTGGTCCTTCGGCGATTACTTCAAGAAGGAAGCTATCCAATGGAGTTGGGAACTCATCGTAGAACGCTGGGGCTTCCCTGCAGAACGTCTCTACGCTACCGTTTATTGCCCTAACCCTGAGCAAAATGACCCTGGCGAATTCGACCAGGAAGCTTGGGATGCTTGGGCTGTCTTGTTCCGCAGTAAGGGACTTGATCCTGCTGTCCACATCGTCAACGGCAACGTTCACGATAACTTCTGGATGATGGGTGAAACGGGGCCTTGCGGTCCTTGCTCTGAATTGCACGTTGACCTAACGCCTAACGGCGACA
Source organism: uncultured Akkermansia sp. (assembly GCA_964400645.1). GTDB lineage: Bacteria > Verrucomicrobiota > Verrucomicrobiia > Verrucomicrobiales > Akkermansiaceae > Akkermansia. The sequence continues at coordinate 2,375 of CAYNVM010000027.1, forward strand.
CGATGGGCAAGCTTGTCAACGGTAGCTCTGACCAATGTATCGAAATCTGGAACCTGGTGTTCATGCAATACAATGCGGAAAGCGATGGCACCTTCCGCAACCTGCCCGCCCAACACATCGACACGGGCATGGGCTTTGAACGCGCTTGCTCTATCATTCAGTGCACCGACGGTTTCAAGGATTTCTCCAAGAAGATTTCTAACTACGCAACGGACGTCTTCCGCCCACTCTTCAGCAAACTGGAAGAACTCTCTGGCAAGACGTACCGCGACATCTATCCTGGCGCTACGAAGAAGGTTGATGATCCTCAGCTCAGAGAAGCTATTGCCTTCCGCGTGATTGCTGACCACATCCGTACGTTGGGCTTCTCCATTGCTGACGGCATCCTCCCTGGCAACAATGGCCGCAACTATGTTCTCCGTCGCATCTTGCGTCGCGCTGTCCGCTATGGTCGTGCTCTCGGCTTCACGAAGCCTTTCATGGCTGACCTTGCCGACACGTTGGTTGACTCCTTTGGCTCCGTCTTCCCTGAACTCAAGGACAGATTGGCTACCATCAAGGACGTGCTGAACCGCGAAGAAACGAGCTTTAACGAAACCCTGGACCGTGGTCTCGATCTGTTCGAACACGAAGCCACTGAATTCGGTAAGATCTCTGGCGATTTCGCCTTCAAACTTTACGACACCTTTGGCTTCCCCATCGACCTCACTGCTCTCTTGGCTGAAGAACGTGGCCTCGATTTGGACATCGATCGCTTCAATGAGTTGATGGAAGAACAACGTAACCGTGCTCGTGCCGCCCAAAAGAATATCATCGTCCGCGCCATGGATCTGAAGTCTGATGACGTGACTGAATTCGTCGGCTATGACTCCACGGAATGCGTCGCTAAGATCTTGGATCTCGTCCCTCAAGACGACACGTTGTTCGTTATCACGGACAAGACCCCATTCTATGCAGAAATGGGTGGCCAGGTATCTGACACGGGCTTCATCCAACAAGGTGGCGACAGTTACGCCGTTCTGGCTGTCCAACAAATCGGCCAGGCTCGTGCTCACGTCATCTCTGCCCAAGACGGCAAGAACCTGTCCGTCGGTGATACGGTAACGTTGACTCTGGACGTTGACCGCCGTCATCGCATTGAGGCCAACCACACGTCGACTCACTTGCTGCACAAGGCCCTCCACGAACTCGTGAGCGAAGATGCCTCACAACAGGGCTCCCTTGTATCTGAAGAACGTCTCCGCTTTGACTTCAACAGCGGTGCGCTCTCCCATGCTCAAATCCAAGCTGTTGAAGAACGCGTCAACGACTGGATCGACCAAGCGTTGCCTGTCCACGGCACGGAACGCGCATATACGGACGTCAAGAACAACAAGGCAATTGCCCAGTTCTTCGGCGATAAGTACGGCGACGTTGTTCGCGTCATCCAAGTGGGTGGCGACCGTGACGCCCTGAACGGGATCAGCATGGAATTCTGCGGTGGTACCCACATCGACAATACGGGTCACATCGGTCTCTTCAAGATCCGTAGTGAAGGCGCTATTGCTTCTGGCGTGCGCCGTATCGAAGCCGTTACTGGGGATGCCGCTATCGAATCCATCCGCGAACTAGTTGCTGAAAAGGCTAAGGAATTCTCCACCTTCTATGAGAAGTTACTCGCCGCCAATGGCAAGCTGACTGATTTGGGAATAGCTCCTCTTCAAACGCCAACCTTGGATGACAAGCCTGCTCTTAATGCTCTGGCTTCTCGCAACATCCGCGAGATCAACAAGCACCTGGCACGCCTCGACGAGGTCCTTAATCAGGTAAAGCAAAACGCCCTTGATGCTGAGAAGAAGGTAAAGAAAGCCGTTGCGGCTGCCGCTGCAAGCATGGCTGACCAACTCCTCAACGATCAGTTGCCTGCTCACCCTGACCGCTTCCTTTACTGCGGTGAAGGTTCTGGCGACCTCTTGCAAGAACTCCTCAATGGCCTCAAGAAGCGTCAATACGCAGGGGCTGCCTTCCTCATTGTTGACGATGGCAAGTCTCTCATGCTCGGCGCCTTCTGTGGAGCTGATGCACAAGCCGCTGGTTTGCAGGCTGGACAGCTCATCCAGAAACTGGCACCAATAGCAGGTGGTAAGGGCGGTGGCCGTCCTGACCAAGCTCGTGGATCTGCCCCACAACGCGACAAAGCAAATGACGTGTCTGTCGCTGCTTCTGAAGCACTCGGCCTCCACTAACTTCGATCTTCAATGACTATGAAACAACCGATTGTTCCCGACGAGCCTAAGATCCCGCTCCTCCCCAATCTCTTTACAGCGGGTAACTTACTCTGTGGATTCTTTGCGATCCTGACCATCCTTCAAGGGATGATCCAGGGAACGGGTGAATCATACGTCTTTGAAAATGCCTACGACTCATATCAGCGTGCGACTTATTTCATCTTTGCCTCCTGCATCTTCGACTTGCTAGATGGTCGAGTCGCTCGCATGAGTGGCCAAGAAGGCCCTTTCGGCCGCGAATTCGACTCGCTCGCTGACATCGTCTCCTTTGGACTTGCTCCAGCCCTTCTCCTCTCTAAGGCCGTGCTGTTTAACCTGCCAGATCCTAGCATTGGTTGGGGGATTGCTGCCCTCTACCTTCTTTGTGCAGGGTTGCGTTTGGCTCGTTTCAACTGCATGGCTGCAGCTCCCAAGAAGGATGGCCAAACGAGTGACTTCATTGGGCTTCCTGTCCCCATGGCAGCAGGTGCCATTGTCTCTACAATGTACCTCATCATCTATCTCGATAAATCCCAAGTAGATCTGGGCTACTGGTGCTACCCCTTGGCGGCGATCATGGTTGGGATCTCTATCCTGATGATGAGCCGAGTAATGTACCCAAGCTTCAAGCACATCAATTTCAATACAAAGGGCACGATGACCGCTCTGGCCGTCATCACCTTTGCCGTCATTGCTCTGCTCTATTTCCCATGGGTCATGCCTGCGGTGATCTTCTGCATCTACCTCCTCTATGGATTGGTGCGCCCTTGGATCGCCAAGCGCTGGCAAGCTCTCCTTGAAGCCCGCGGTTTCAGGGACGACGAGTAGTTCTGCTATTTATCATTCAGCTAGATCCCAACCAGACGCGAACTTATACGCTTGTTTGGTTGGGATTCTTGTTATGGAACAAGTTGTGAATAACTTGATCTAGTTTTTTCTTAGTTTCTGCTAACATAAAAGCGATAAATTGAATTGTTAGAGGCGCTTGCCCGCTTGACGCGTGGGGGTCATATCGTTACTCTGACGAGCAATCACACAATCATGAAGGCTTCCACACTGACCTCACTTCTGTTTGCTGCACTAACGATGTGCTGTCCTGCAGTTGTCACGGCAGATACGGTGGCTCCCGCCACTCAACCTAATGCCACGACTCCTCAGACAGCCTCTGACAGCAAACTTCTCCAAGACCCACAGCTTGTCACTGGCCAACTCGACAACGGCCTCAAATACTTCATCCGTCCTTGTGCTGAACCTAAGGGTCGCATGAGCGTTCGCCTTCGTGTTGCCACGGGTTCTCTCAATGAAACGGAAGATACCCAAGGCCTCGCTCACTTCTTGGAACACATGGTGTTCAACGGCAGTGATCACTTCAAGCGTGGCGAAATGATGCAGTCCATGCAACGCCAAGGCCTCGGCATTGGTGGTGATGCAAACGCATACACCTCCTTTGACGAAACGGTCTACATGATGGACCTGCCTAACCTTGAAGAAAAAACGGTCGATCTCGCCATGACCATCATGGAAGACTTCGCCGCCGGTGCTCACCTCGACCAAAGTGCTATCGAATCCGAACGTGGCATTATCACCAGTGAATTGAAGCTCCGCGATTCGGCTAAGTTCCGCATGTTCCGCGAAAGCATGAACTTCGTTCTGGACGGTACGATGATCGGCCAACGTATGCCTATCGGCAAGTTGAGCTTCATCCAAAACGGTAACCGCGACATGTTCGTGAATTACTACACCACGCAGTACAATCCTGCTCGTATGCAACTCATCTTGGTCGGGGACATCACCCCTGAACAAGGTAAGGCTTGGGTTGAAAAATACTTCGGTGGCATTGCTAAGCGCGACTACACCTTCCAGCCTAACTGGGGCACATTGACCCCATACAAGGGCGTTTCCGCTAAGTGGTTCTCTAACCCTGATGCAACTGACCAAGAAGTCTCCATCATCTTTGCTCGCAACCTCGAAAAGCGCCCTCAAACGGTCGCCACTCGTATTAGCGAACTCCGCGATCTCGTTGCTGTTCTCGCCGTCAACAAGCGCTTGGACGAAATGACCAAGCAAGTCGATTGTCCTTTCATTGGCGCAGGCATCGATCGTGAAGATCTCTTCAACATGGCCGATGTATTCACGGCCTCTGCGAACACCGCTCCTGACAAGTGGAAGGAATCCTTGGCTGCGTTGGAACAAGAAGTCCGTCGTGCCATCCAATTCGGTTTCAGCAAGGACGAAATCCAAGACATCATCAGCGACCTCGTCACCAATGCTAAGACGAGCATTGAAAGCTGGCCTACGGTCAAGGGTCCTAACTTGAGCGATGGTATCGCTAAGGCAATTGCAGACGACAGGGTCTTCACCGCTCCTGAAGAAGATGCTCGTGTTCTTAACGAAGCCATCAAGTCTGGTGCAATCACTCCTGAAAGTTGCCAGAAGGCTCTCGCTGACATGGTTCAACTTGATAACGTCAAGTTGGCTTCCATGGGTAAAGATCCTAATGAAGCCGGTGAAAAGGAACTCATTGAAACCTATCTGAACTCTAGCAAGACTCCTGTCGCACCTCGCGCTGAAGTCAAGCGTGCTCCATTTGCATACGACAACGTTGGTGAAGCCGGCAAGGTCGTGGCTAAGACAGTCCTCAGCGACACGGGTGTAACCCAGCTCACCTTGAGCAACAACGTGAAGGTAAACATCAAGCCAACCCAGTTCGACAAGGGCACGATCGTTGTCCGTGCTGAAGTTGATGGCGGTTTGGTCACCATTCCAGATAACAAGCCTGCTCTTCCTTTCGTTTCTAACTTCATCGTCAACGGCGGTGGTCTTGAAGCTCACTCCAATGATGACTTGGCTCGCCTCCTTGCCGGTCGCATGGTTGGCACCGGCTTCTCCATCGATGACGAACGCTTCGTGATCTCTGGCGGCACGACGCCTGCTGATCTCGAACTTGAACTCAAGTTGGTAGCAGCTCAGTTGCTCCACTCTGGCTTCCGTCCTGAAGCTGAAGTTCAATTCCGTCGTTCCCTTCCTAGCCAGTTTGCTTCCATGAAGAAGGATCCCGATAAGGTCCTCAAGCAACAAGGCTTCAACTTCCTCTACGGTGGTGACACTCGCTTCTCGATCCCTGAACTCGAAGATGTGCAGAAGATCACGACCGCTGATGTCCGCGATTGGGTCAATCCTGCCCTGAACAGCGCATACTTGGAACTCACCCTCGTAGGCGACCTCGATGTTGACGCTGTCATCCCTGTTCTGGAAAAGACCATCGGTGCTCTTCCTGAACGTGCCAAGGCTCCTCAAGCCCTCAATCCTGATAAGATCAAGGTGAATATGGCTCCTGCTGGCTCTAGCAAGACCATCACCTATCCATCTGAAATCGACCGCACCAACGTCTGCACCATCTGGCTGACCAAGGACGGTACGGATGCTAAGTATGCTCGTCGCCTTGAACTGGTCGCCGACATCTTGCAAGAATCCCTCTTCACGGGCATCCGTGAAAAGATGGGCGAAGCTTACTCCCCATTCGTCATTCCTCGTGCAAGTCGCACCTATCCTGGTGTCGGATTCCTCATGTCCGTCGCTCCTGGTGTGGTCCGCAACCGCGAAATGGTTGAAAAGGCCGTTCTTGATATCACCTTAGGCATTGGCAAGGGTACCATTGATCAGGACCAATTGGATCGCGCCAAGAAGCCTCTGGTCAGCAAGTTGCTCCGCAAACAGCGTGAAAACGGATACTGGACTTCCGTTCTTTCCTCCTCGCAAGCGAAGCCCGATGACATCAAACGGGCTACGGAGGCCATCGATGACATCCAGTCGATCACTCTCGATGAGATCAACGCTTTTGTCCGGGACATCTTCGTTCCAGGAAAATCTATCCAGCTCGATGTTCTCCCTGATCTACCTGATCAGGGGGGCACCAAGCCTGATGCACAACAACCCGCTTCCACCCAGGCTGCCGTATCCACGGCAGCCTTTTTTGTCAATGCAACGGCCGTTTCTCGCACGGCGAACTACGTCGTCCTCATCCCTTCCTCTGTCGCCAAAGACAAAGACTGGATGGCTGTTGCCCAAGCTCTGCAGGTCAAGCATAACGCCACGGTCCTGAGCTATAAGCAGTCTCCCAACGAAGTCCTCGACCAGTTGCGCAAGCTTTCTCCTCGTTTCCTGGCTCTAGTCGCCCCTCCAACCTTAGTGGACCGCGTTCTCGTTAACCAACTCCACCGTCTGACTCGCAAAATCGATGATGACCCCTATGGCGACTGCATTTGGGGAATCATCACGGGCTATTCTCCTGCGGATGCCCTGCGCATTGCTAAGTCTGGCTCGGGAATCATCATCCAACGCGCTGAAGGCACAACCAACATCGATGCCAGTCGCTTCAGCGATAGCATGTGCATCACCGACTGGGGTCCCTTCGAATACGTCGAACAGCACGGCTACTCTGAAGCCAAAGTCACCCCTTATCCCAAGTCTGACAAAGGGATCGTTCCCAAGTTTGCTGAATGGTGGGAACAGTATAAACCAGAATTGATCGTCTCGTCGTCTCACGCCACTCAGTTCAATTTGGAAATGCCCTTTGAGAAGGGTCTCATCGTCTCACACAATAACCGCTTCCATGTGCTCGATATGAACCAGCGTCAGCAGTTCACGAGCTTCTTGAGAGGGGTGCTCTTCAACAGCGACGAAAAAGAACTCGCCCAATTCCTCACGGACATCAAAGCGCCAACTATTGCCCCCGACAACACCCCCAAGGTGTGGTTGGCTTCTGGCAACTGCTTGCTCGGCGATGTCAAAAAGACGAATAACTCCATGGCCGTCACCGCTCTCAGTGCCTACGGTTGCAATCAGTTCGCAGGCTACACGGTTCCCTCTTGGTACGGCAATGCAGGTTGGGGAACTCTCCGCCTCTTCTTTGGCAACCACGACAAAAGTTCTCTCGCTGAAGCTTGGTACCTCAACAACCAACTTCTTCTCGAAGAAACAGTTCGTCGCTTCCCTAACCTGATGAAGGTTGAGTTTAATTCTGAAGAAATCTCAACAGCCCTCCAAAACGACCGCCCATTCATTGAAGGCATCCAACAAGCGGGTTACGGTGTCGGCAAAGACCAAATTGGTCTCATCCACGACCGCGACACGTTCGCCTTCTACGGTGACCCTGCTTGGATTGCTCGCTTGGATGAAAGCAATACCCAATCTCCTTGGAAATTAACATGGAAGTCCGCTGATAATCCTACGGCTGGCATCACAATCAAAGCCACTAAGGATCATACGGGTCCTCTGGCCATCTGGTTCCCAAAACGAATCAAGGCCACCCAAGCAAATGTAACCATCAATGGTAAAGCTGAGCCTATCCAAAATATCGGTCTCTTAACCAATGATTTCATTCTCATTCGCGAACTGAAGCTCGATGAAGGCGAGACTGCTACAATCTCGTTTAAGAGCTAACCATCCCAAAAATAAATGAATTAAAATTATTGCTCTTAGTTATACACAGTGAATAACTAAGAGCGGTGACGTCTGATAAGCTTGACTTATTTAACGAAGGAGCTAAGTTAAAACTCAACTGCACCCTAGCAAACCAAACACATATTATGACCGATCGTAGAATCGTAATTACTGGCATTGGTGTCGTCAGCCCCTTAGGGAATAACCTTGAAACGACTTGGGAAGCGCTCAAAGAAGGCCGCTCAGGCATTGACCTTATCAAGTCTATGGACACCGAGAACTACTCGGCCAAGATTGCAGGGGAAGTGAAGGACTTTGACCCAGCACCTTTCTTCAAGAACCCAAAGGATGCTCGTCGTGTTGACCGCTTCACCCACTTCGCCGTTGCTGCCGCTAAGATGGCTATCGACGACTCCGGATTGGATACGGAAAACGAAGATAAGACGCGCGTTGGCGTGATGATTGGTAGTGGTATCGGTGGTTTGGGCACATTGGAAGCTCAGCACCGTGTCCTCTTGGAACGCTCTCCTAGCCGCGTTTCTCCATTCATGATCCCTTACATGATCAGCAACATCGCCTCTGGTATCGTTGCTATGGAATACGGCTTCGGTGGTCCTAACATGACGATCGTTACCGCTTGCGCTACCTCCAACCACAACATCGGTGAAGCTTGGCGCATCATGAAGTTCGGCGACGCTGACGTGATGATCACGGGTGGCGCTGAAGCTACCATCCTTCCTACTGGCCTCGCTGGTTTCGGTAACATGAAGGCTCTCAGCACTCGCAATGATGAACCTACCAAGGCTTCTCGTCCATTCGACGTTGACCGCGATGGCTTCGTCATGGGTGAAGGTTCCGGCGTTGTTATCCTCGAAACCTTGGAACACGCTCAAAAGCGTGGCGCTAAGATTTACGGTGAACTCGTTGGCTACGGTATCAGTGCTGACGCTCACCACTTGACCTCACCACTTCCTGATGGCTCTGGTGCTGCTCGATGCATCAAGATGGCTCTCGACCACGCCCACATGAATCCTGAAGACGTGACCTACGTGAACGCTCACGGTACGTCCACTCCTGTCGGCGACATCTGCGAAATCAAGGCTTTGAAGACTGTCTTCGGTGACTACGCTAAGAATGGTCTCTTGGTCAGCTCCACCAAGTCCATGACTGGTCACTTGTTGGGTGCCGCTGGTGGTATCGAATTGGCCGCTTGCTTGATGGCTATGAAGGACAATGTCATTCCTCCAACCATCAACCTCGACAACCAAGACCCAGAATGCGACCTCGACTGCGTTGCTAACACCGCTCGCGAAGTGAAGATCAACGCTGCTCTGAGCAACTCCTTCGGCTTCGGTGGTCACAACTCAACCGTCATCGTCAAGCGTTTCGCCTAATTGGTGACTCTGCGTGACTCTCGCCTTTGAACAATCTGAGACGGAGCATTCGCCCCCTAGGCTGGATGCTCCGTCCTTCTTTTCCCTGCTAGATTCCATGAACAAAGCCACTTCTCGTGATAAATCGGGCAACGATGCTCCCAAGAAGAAACCCTCTTTAACTCCCAAACAAGCACTCCGTGGAGTCAAAGGGAAACTGGCTGATCGCCTCATACTCTGGTGGGCCATTTGGAGTGTCGTTGGCATGGCCGCCCTCGTTCTCGCTTTCTCCGTAGGACTCTTGCCTGCCCAACCTGATGCCACATCTCCACTGCTGAGCGACTCTGCCCTGTCTGATCATCCATTGACGATTTCACCCGTCGTCATGTTTCTGCTTAGCCTGTCAGCAACTACCTTCCTCGTCCACAGTCTGCTGAAACTCCAAGGCACCTGGGTGCGTCTGGGCATTTTCGTCCTGATGCTCTTGCTTGTGACGCTAGCAACTCCCATTTGCGCGATCTGGGACATCAACTTTAACACGATGGGCATGCTCATCGCCTTGCTCGTGTCTGGCATGGGAGCATCCATCACCAGTCATCTCTTTGAACGTAAGCCTTCCCTCTGACGTCCTCCCTCTATGAACAGTCTGGACTACCCACAAGCCATTCAAGATCTCATCCAAAGCCTGAAAATGCTCCCTAGCATTGGCTCTCGCTCGGCGGAGCGTCTCGCCCTTTGGATGCTGAACATCGACAATAAGGCTAAGGCTCTGGATCTGGCTCGCACCATTTCGGAAAGTCTCCCAACCATTGCTCGCTGTCCAGAATGTGGGTTCTTCACTGATCACGAAGGTCTCTGCTTGGCCTGTTCCTCTGAAGAACGCAACCACAATCAGATTTGTGTCGTGGAGCAAGCCACTGACGTTCTGCCCATCGAACGCTGCGGAATTTACCAAGGCCTTTACCACTGTCTCGGTGGCAAGCTGAATCCCTTAGAAGACGTCGAGCCTGAGGATTTGTTCATTGAAAAGCTCTTGGAGCGCGTCCGACAACGCCAGGAATGTGAAGTCATCCTCGCAACAGGATCTGACGTCGAGGGCGAAGCTACGGCTACGTATCTGAGTATGCTTTTGCACCAAATCCCTAATTGCCACATTACGCGCTTGGCTCAAGGGTTGCCTGCTGGGGCAGGATTAGGGCACGCCGATGTGCTCACCCTCATGAAGGCTCTCAATGGCCGCACCAGTTGCTAAACGCAGCCTCGTTAAGCATCAGCTCGGCCGTCAATGCGAGCTCGATCAAAGTCGGCAGGGCAAATAGTCACCTTGACGAGATCCCCTGGTTGCAGTTCATCGCGCAGGGCCGCATTCTTCAACTCAACAAACGCAACCGTCTTCTTCCCATTCGGGAGTTCTGCATGGAAAGCCGTATTGGCAAATCTCTCGATAATACGACACGTCGTATGGACAAAATTCGAGGGATAAGAGGAAGAAAGCTTGTTCATAAGACGGGATGCGTGTCGCCGGAGTATAGAGACTCAACGCAAACAGATCAAGTAAGCCGATAAGGATTTGATCGCTCAACGCAAGAACATGTCGAGCACTCGTTCCACCTTGCGCTTCTTCTTGTCTGTTTGCTCTGGCTGCGTCTGATTGTTCTCACTGCTCGTCCCTTCGCTATCAGCTTTCTCAGAGCCACCGCCCAACAGTGTACCTATGATCGCCCCTGGGATTTGGAGTGCTTTCTTGCCACTGGGCAATTCGCGGAAGAGTCTGTCTTTGGCAGCAGCAATCAGTCGAGCGCTCAAATCTTCACGTGGTGAATTCAGCGTGCCACTCAAATTGACGTTGCACCAGAGGAGGCCCAGCTTTCCGCCATTGTTCTCAGCAGAAAAAACCTTTTCTTCAGCACCTGGAATCAGGGACAACAAACCAGGAACCACCCCGACGCGCAGGCGTCCAGACAGTTCGTCTTTCTCATTCACCTGAAGTTCTCCTTCCACGCGAACCAATCCATCGCTTGCCAAGACGATGTCCGTCACGTGAATTACCCCATCGACTGTATCAAACTTTGCCTTGGCATCGTTGAATTCAATGCGTCGGAAGCGGCTCGTCCCCGTGAATGCGGCCAGGGTATCGAGGACAGGCAAGCCCGTCAAAACCGCTTTGTTCAGTTGGATGGTGCCTGAAAGATCTCTCAAACGACCTTGTTCGCCTTGGGCTCGGACAGTGCCTTGAGCAGTCCCTTCAACTCTCTTAATCCAATCGTCAGGCAAAAGGCTCTTGCAACTGAGGTTGCGCACCACTCCGCTCACCCACCAACGTGAATCCGTTTCTTCCCATTCGCCTTCCAGATCAATCAGTCCTCCATGGGATGAAGTAATGCGGCAATCCGTGGTGTTGACGCGTCCTGCTCTGTAGCGCACGGTAGCCTGCTCAAGCGTGGAGTCAGTTAGCAACTTCCATGGCAAAATCATCTTACCCCCACTGAGCGTGGCTCTGTACTCTTGATTGCCCATTTCAGGCGTAATGTGAACCTTCACACCATCCAAACCATAGATTCGACCTCTGTCGTCGTAGGTGAAAAATAAGGATTTAATGTCACCCGTCCCTAAGGAGTATTTTTCGGGGAACACGTGCGTTTGGAGCCAACTCTTCTTGCGTTCTTTTTTCTTTGCCTCAACAGGTTGCTGCGAAACTTCAGCCACCACATCCGCTGAGGGTTCTTCTGCAACCGCAATCTCCTGCCCTTGTGCCGGAGTCACTTGGATCTGAGTTTTGATCTCACCTTGTTTCTTAGCTCGTTTCAATTGAACGACAACGTGTTCAGCCTTGAGCTCCTGAACCTTGAAGTGCCTATCAAACAAGGATCCACGGTCGAGGACTGAATCCAACTGCTCCACCGTCAACTCTTGCAAAAGGCCACTTCCTGTCGCCTTAAAGGACTGAGTACCAAGTTCTGAACCACTAAAATTAAGAGGTTCCATTTTCACCTGGTCGACCTTGAGAGCACGCGCAGAGACCTTGGCCAACTGGTCGCGGAATCCATCACTGCTCACATAAAATGAGAGCACAAAATAGCCGATAATGGACACGATAACAATAAGACCGACAAGACCTAATCCAAAGATCAGGGCTATCTGTTTCCATGATCTTCGTTGAATGGGACGCAATCCTCTCCTGCGTGTTCTTCGGCTCATGCCTAAACACTAATCAGCTTGCTAACTTTTCTCAAGATTGATTCTGCTTTAGTTTAATTTCCTTAATAATACAGACGATCATTTAGTTGCTGACACATTGATTCTGTTCATATTACATAGTCAAATCCCACCCTCCCAGAGCTCCCTTCAAAGCCCGATTCTTCTCGACATCAAAGGGAGTGAATGGCTACATAATGTAAAGAACGTATTTATCCATGCTGAAGGCCCAAGACATCGTATTTGAGATCGACAATCATGGAGAAGCCGTCACTTTGCTCAACTCTGTCAACTTCTCTGTCCCCTCTGGCCACTTTATGGCAATTGTAGGGACGTCGGGGTGTGGCAAAACGACTCTTCTCAAAACTATCGCTGGGATCAATGAAGAGACCGATGGCGCCTTCTTCTGGCATGGTCGCAATCTTGCTGAAGCCGACTTCGATCCGAGCGAAATTGGCTATGTCCCCCAGTTCTGCATCGCTTACGAAGAACTAACCGTCGACGAAAACGTCGAAAGTGCCGCACGCCTGAAGGTCGCCTTCGACAATGACGACGAGATGAATGATCTCATCGACAAAGTCCTCGAAGAAACTGGTCTCACCAACATCGCAGATCGCAAGGCAGGCGTCTTGTCCGGGGGCCAAAAACGCCGTCTTTCTCTCGCCATGGAGTTAGTCTCTTCCCCGGAACTCCTCCTCTGCGATGAAGTCACCTCTGGCCTTGATCCCCTCTCCGAACGTGAAATCGTTGGCTTGCTCCGTAGCTTAGCCCACCAGGGTGGACGAACAGTCATCTCGGTGACCCACAGCCTTGCTCAGCTCAGCGACTACGATTCCATCTTGGTCATGCACCAAGGCCACGTTGCCTACCACGGCTCGCCTCAAGCCATGCTCCACTACTTCGGCGTCGAATCTCCCGAAGAAGTCTATAAGAAACTCGGCACCCAACGTGGCGAAAAGTGGAACAAGTCATGGGAAAAGCATAAGGACTCGTATTACTCCAAGCTGAAGAGCGAACGCATCAAGCGCTTGTCCGTTGGTGAAATCGTTCTGCAACAGCCCGATGACGGTGATCTGGAAAAGGAACGCGGGAATACCGTACCTCTTCACACGGAGTCTCACGACGAAAGCAATGACGTCAAGGACTCGCTCCATTCTGACAATGAGGCTGAGGACGATGAGCCCAAGAAGCGTGAGGCGGTGGAAACGCCTAACATCTTCAGCCAGTTTTTCACGCTATTGGGACGTCGGTGGCGCATTTTCCTGCGCAACAAGACGCAACTGACATTGCAAATCGTGATGATCGTCCTGTTCCCCATCATGGTTTCTCTCTTCTCCTCCAAGGGGCAGGATCCCATCAACAAGCTCAGTTCTCAGCGTGACAGCAATCTGATCGCCGAACTCCAGCAACGTCAGGCGGTCCAAGAAAACCACGTCAAGGTGGGTTCTGCCGTCTCGGGCATCATCATGTTTGAGGTCATCCTGCTTGGTCTCATGGGGTCTAACAATGCCTCCCGTGAAATCGCCGGTGAACGTGCTATTGCTGAAAAGGAAAAATACGGCGGGATGAGCCCTGCCGCTTATCTTGCTAGCAAAGTCGCCTTCCTGACAACCCTAGTCGTCGTTCAGTCCGTATGGATGTTCATCTTCGTGGACTTCTTCTGGCCCTTTAGAGGAAACAGCGTCACGCACTTGGCTTTCCTCATGTTAGCCAACGGCGCAATGACCTCGGTCTGTCTGGGCATCTCTGCTCTCTCAAAAACAGCGGACCAAGCCTCGCTCCTCAGCATCTATCTTGTCGGCTTCCAATTGCCGCTCTCTGGTGCAGTCTTGGCTCTCCCGACTGTCTTCGAAAACATCATCCGTCCCTTCATCTCGGCCTACTGGGCATGGTCGGGAAGTCTCTCGGCATTAAATTCTAATGTCCGAGCAGCCGTCAAAGTTGTGATCGATACAACGTTGTCGCCTCCCTCCCCCTGCTACACCATACTGATTATTCACATTATCGTCGGCTTAGCGCTTGCCTACTATGGGATCAAGCGCTCACAATGGGACTAATTCTTCTGCTCAATTTAATATCATCAAATTATGGCTCGTCGCGGCTCTAAAAAAGGTGCCAACCCCACGCAACTCATCATGGGGGGAATCATCCTGGTTCTCTTACTCGTCATCTACCTCTTTACCACGAATAGGCACGAAGGTGAGGATGGTCGTCTCTCTCTTCAAGACTTCCCTATTGAGGATTACCTCTCTCGCGGTTCCATCCTCCGCGATAACAGGTACACGCTTCGTGGACGCGTCGAGGAACGTTTCCCTGCCGCCAAGGGCGAAATGATCTCTCTTGCCGTCAAAACGAAGGGGCGCGACAAGCAGTTGATTCCGGTCTTTGTGCCGTCGGCTAGCAAATCAATGAACATTGAACGCGACCAAGAATACGCCTTCACCGTTCGAGTCAAAAATGTGAACCAAGAACTGGGGATCATCATGACGGAATCCATTAGCTCATCTGAAGACTAAACCTGACCTTGCCATGAAGATTTTCCCTGCCCTCTTGCTTTCAGGACTTGCTCTTTCCTGCTCCCCTCTCGCTTTCTCTCAGGTTTACCAACCAAAGCCCAAGGCTGAATCTCAGAGTTCTCCTTTTGGTAGTCCGGCGAATGCTCCTGCTTCCAATCAGTCAGCTGACTCGAACCAGCAGAACACTCAAACCAATCAGACGTCGTCTCAGAATAATGGCAACAATGCTAACCAACAAGAGAACAAAACTCTCTTTGGGAACGAGTTGCCTTTCCTTAATCCACACGACGAAACCATTACGCTCAATGGCCAAAACTTTGCCATTGCCGACAACCGTGTCCTATCGGCTCGCTTTGAAAAATACCTCAACGAACCTGAAGAATCCTTCAAGGAATCATCTGAGTACCACAAGACGTTAACGGCCATTCTGAAAATGTTGGATCCTAACAAACAGGATCCTAAGACTTTGACCAAAGTTGCGGCTCTGCTCACCAAAGCAGCCTCTTACCCAGGCGATGCTGGCGTCTGCGATACCCTCGCTCAGGTCATCTACACCTCCGTCCTCTCCAAAAAAGGTGCCAACGGAAAGCAATCTGCCATCAGCGCTTTGGAAGACGAAGAGCGCCGTCTGGTCAACCGTATGCAACTGGCGGAGTCCCTCCCCATGGACAAGCGTGGTGG
>CAYNVM010000028.1:0-17753 GCA_964400645.1 uncultured Akkermansia sp.
GAAGTTATCTGAAGATGACTTCGTTAAGGACCTTGCCAAATTGAGAGGCATCAGCTGTTAAACGAATAGCTGTTGTGCCAGGTTGGAGCCTGTACGAGCCCATCACGCCTTTTTCACCGTGTTTGCCGATGGTAGACCAGCCTTTAGAGGTTTGAGCTTGGATGGAGCATTGGGCGTTGCCTACGATAATGAGCTTCGTTGCATTAGGCTTATCCAAGTTAGGGATTTCGATATTGATAGGCTTATCGCAGGAGTAATAGGTCTTGAGAGAGCCGTCGGTGAGGGAGTCAATTCTCTTGGAAGGGTCAGCTGCAGGGATGTCCAACTTGAACATGTTGATGCAGATGTCTTGAGTAGAATCGCCGTTGTTCACAAAGCGAACGGTCTTGATGCCTTTGGGGAGTTCGCCCGATCTAGCAATGAGGTTGAGACCTTCCTTGTTGACCTTTTGGCGAATGGGAGTGGGGGAATCTTTTGTGGTGAGCCAGACTTCACCCCATTGATCGATACTGTCGTTGCCGAGGTTGATTTCTAGCCAGGTTGAATCGACGGCATCAGGGAGTTCCATGGTGATCGAGTCACCCTTTTTCATGGGAGAAACTTCCATGACGCGAGTGATTCCTACTAGTTCTTCTTTGCGTTGGACACTAAGATTCTTTTGACCTTTGACCGTAGAAATGGCGTGCGCTTGGAGCGTCTTATTGACAGAGAATTCACGTACGGCAAGCCAGTTGGCCTTATCGCTTGTTAAACGATAACGAATGGCGCGCGCAAGGACAGGTTTGGCGCCTTTCCATTGAACTTGCATTCCAGAGGTTTCTTCACCCAGAGGCGTCCATTCTTTGAGGTCTTTGGAGACTTCAAGTTGACCATGATCAGGGAAGTCCTTGTCGTCGGGATTGCGGCCCATTTCTAGGCTGACGCGGCGCAGACGGATAGGAGAGCCAAAGTCGAGGCCAAACCAGTCGCCTGCTTTTTGTTGAGCACCAGAGTGCCAAGACGTTTGGTTGTCGCCGTCGCAGATTTTGTCGATATTGTCCTGATTACCCCCTTGATGGATAGGCGTGGGGATGAGCGCATCCTTGCCAATGAGCGTTGCCATAAAACGCTGGTCAGCGCTTTCGATCAGTTTTTGGATGGCGGGTTCAAGAACCTTAGATCCAACCTTGATGCCTGGTTGGTAGGGGTTGTTGTTCTTTTCCTTGCCGACCACATCGATGGTAGCAAAGTCGGCCGTGGCATCAACGAGAGCCTTAATACCTTGAGAGGTTGCTTTCTTGGAGGAATCTAAGCTACGATCGTAGGCTTTGATAGCAGCGACACCAGCTTCGCCGAGTTTTTGGAAGGACGTGAGCCATGGGTCAATTTCCTCAATGAGGCGAGGATTGCCTGCTTTGGCTCGGATGGTAGAAGGAGCTGCTTTGATTTTGGAGAACTCGTCAGCAAGGGCCTTTTTCTCTTGGGCTGGGAGAGCCTGTTTGTTACGGACGGCTTCAAGAACCTTATCAACCGTAGGAGCGATTTCTACAGATTCTTCTCGGCGATAGCCGTGTCCGTTGGGACCGTGGTCAGAGTTGTGATTCGCAAAGGTTTGCATAGCATTTGTGCAATTGGGGAACAATTGCTTGATGCCAGCTTTCCAACTGGGCTCCGACTTGAAGCCATTAATATTCCAAGAATAGTCGGCGACGCCAAAGAGGGTTATTTTGGAGGCTTCAGGCTTGTCCATGGGGTTGGAAACGAAGCCACTCATGGAGCCTGCTGCTCCAGGCTCTTGAGAAAGACCATAGACGCGACCCAAGCACAGGTGGTCGCGGACGAAGTCAGTAACAGGGAAATTCCACCAGACATAGGTGGGGCGTTTGACGCGATTGTTGACCCAATTTTGGCCCTCGAGAGTAATGTCGTGGACGACGGTATCACCCGTCCACATGATGTGAATGGATGGGTCTAGTTGAGTTCCCAAGATGTCAAGGTAGTCCCCACCACTCCATGCTTTATTGTACTGGGTGGGGCACATCACTAAGTCTGTGACATCAGGCTTTTGCTTGATGAACTCAGAGTTGATTTTGTTCAGCAAGAGTGCCTGCTTTTCAGGACGTGTTCCTTCGCCACCGATGTCATCAAAGAAGACAGCAAATGAGCGGACCCCCAGATCGTACATCATCTGGAACTTTTTGATGACATTATTCATATCGTCATCCGTCCACTGAATATCTTTCCCAGGGTGGATGGCCCAGACGAAGTCGACATGGTTTTTGTGGGCTTCCTGAACGAGCTCCTTGATATGCTCCGCTTGGTCAGCAGGATAAGGTTCACGCCAGTGGGGAGAAGAGTGATAGGGGTCGTCTTTGGGCCCGTAGATGTATGTGTTCATCTTATTGGCCCCATAGAATTTGAGTTGGCTTAGACGAGCCTCATGGCTCCAAGGTTGACCATAGAAGCCTTCCACCGTCCCACGATAAGCGATGTCAGGCCAGTCCGAGATATCACCAACAGGTAGAGTCCCATCCTTGTCCTTGAGTTGGCGAAGAGTTTGGCGAGCATAGAAGGCGCCACGTTGATCACGAGCGGCAATAGTAACACTGTCAGGCTTGATGATGAGTCGATAGGCTCCCGATTTATTGGGGACATCCTTGAGTAATTTCTCGGCAACGGCGGTCTTAGCCTCTTCGATTTTCCC
Source organism: uncultured Akkermansia sp. (assembly GCA_964400645.1). Classification (GTDB taxonomy): domain Bacteria; phylum Verrucomicrobiota; class Verrucomicrobiia; order Verrucomicrobiales; family Akkermansiaceae; genus Akkermansia. Next base: position 2,684 of record CAYNVM010000028.1, read on the forward strand.
AGGAGTAACTCGCTGACCAGAAAAGTTTACTTGTTGAGGAGTGGGGTAAACAGTAGGAGCGTCGGTTGCAAGGCCTAAAGTAGAATTACAGGCGAGAGCAAGCATTATGTTCAGGAGTGGGAGTGATCTCATGGGAAATGGTAGAGAGAGCATAGAGACTTTACCGGAGAGAGCTAGAAAAAAAGTTATCGACTTACTGGTAGATGGGAAACTTGGTCTTTAACACTTTTGACGAGCACAGTACTCATGTAGCGCTCAACGGCAGAAGAAGCAACAGTAACAATGCGCTTGCCTGCGAATTGAGGACGTTTGGCGATAATCATGGCGGCAAGGACATTGCAACCTGTTGAAATGCCCACGGGGAGACCTTCTTCAGCATTGAGACGACGGGCCATAGAAACGGCTTCTTCGCTAGGAATAGCAATGACTTCGTCCAAGAAATTTACATCAAGGATAGAGGGAATGAAGCCAGCGCCAATGCCCTGAATGAGGTGAGGACCTGGGCGGTTGCCTAATAGGACAGAACTTTCGGCAGGTTCAACGCCAATGATTTTGACCTGAGGAATTTGTTCTTTGAGATAACGGCCAGTGCCCATGATGGTGCCACCAGTCCCAATCCCTGCGATAAAGGCATCGATTTGCCCATTGGTCTGCTGAACGAGTTCAGGCCCTGTTGTCTCATAATGAGCCTGAGAATTGGCTGGGTTTGAGAACTGATCGGGGATGTAGGCTCTCCCTCCGTACTGTTTGCAGAGCTCATGAGCTTTTTCAATGGCGCCAACCATAGCATGAATGTTAGGCGTGAGGACAATTTCAGCCCCTAGCATTCCTAGCAAGACACGGCGTTCAATGGACATGCCTTCTGGCATGACAAGGATGCATTTATAGCCGAGAACTTTAGCAGCGAAAGCGAGACCGATCCCCGTGTTGCCCGAAGTAGGTTCAATAATGGTGTCGCCAGGGGAAAGGAGTCCCTTGGATTCGGCATCACGAATCATTTTCACTGCGACTCTGTCTTTGATACTGAAGAGAGGGTTGCGATACTCACACTTCAGAAGGATTTCTGCCGGGCAATTTTTAGTGATGACATTGAGACGGACGAGAGGTGTTTCCCCGACGGTATCAATGACGCTCTGGGCAATTCCTGTAGACGAGTTCATGGCTAGAAATGGTAAAAAGAAAAACAACGGGAGAGTCTTGCCTGATGCAGGACTCTCCCGTTGTTAAGAAGATATTCAGTCCTGATTAGCTGATATATTCAAATAACTCACCTTCACCGAAGAAGCGAGCTAACTCTGTAGCAGCTGATTCTGGACTATCAGAAGCATGGCAGATGTTCATCATGCTATCCGTGCCGTAGTCACCGCGGATTGTACCCTTAGGAGCGTTTTGAGAATTGGTTGGTCCAAGGAGTTCGCGGACGCGCTTGATGACACCAGGACCACTAAGAGCGAGGGCAACAACAGGAGAGCTTGTCATGAAAGCAAGAAGGCGAGGGAAGAGCAGTTCGCCGTCGATGACAAGGTCAAGGATGTGAGCATAGTGTTCCTTGAGAATGGCTTCATTCAACTGCATCATCTTGATACCGCGAATTCGAAACCCTTCGGACAAAAAACGTTGAAGCATCGTGCCAGACAAATTTTTACGGACACAGTCCGGCTTAAACAGAATCAGGGTCGTTTCTTCTTTAGAATAGGGCATCATTGCAATATAAGTGTAGAACGGAGTCAGTACACTGTGTGAATACAGTGGTCAAGGCAAATTCTAATTGGAGATCGTAGGGCGCTAAATTGATTAGAACGGTTGTGAGTATGTAGAACAGCGGTTGAGCCAACCTTGTAGCCACCTGCGCTCACCTCGTTCAGCTGGGCTATTGGCGACTCGTCTTGTGAGGACTTCTTTGGCAGATCGCGAAAATTCCTGAGCCGCGGCTTGTCCCGTTGGATTGCCTTTCATATTTTCGAGAACTTGGAGGAGTCCCCAACCTTGCCCCTTGTAACGTTCACTAGGATTGACACCTTCGCCCTTGAAATTGACGTAGTCGATGAGGGCATACATTCCGTTCTTTGTATAGGCGACTGCTTGGTAGCGTTGGCTGATTAGTTCTGGCTGTCTGCTAGCGGCTTTGATTCTGGGCAATGCCTGGAATGAGCGACTGATGAGGAAATCAGCCTGGACATTGATATGATCCATCAACCAACGACGCATTTGATCGGCAAGTCCTCCTTTGGTTTCAGCCGATAGAAATTGTTGCCGATTGGGCCATGGGGCTGCACCTCTGAAGTAAGGTGGGACTTGAACTCCTTTGGACTGGGCAAATTGGATAAAGGCAGGGAAGCTTTCTTGGAAGTTTCCTCTCACATTTTTTGGATACCAGATGAAGTGGCCGATCCCAAGAGAGGGGAATTCTTCGCCTTTATTCCACGAGACAAGACCTTGAGTACTTCCAGCGCATTCGTTTTGCCAAATGCGCTTAGCAATTTGCATCGAGGGAGATTCAGCGTTTGCCTCCAGAGAGGGGAAGATAAGTAGCCCCAGAGACAGGGAGAACACAACGGATTTTAGGAAGGAGAACATTGTGGTGAGCAGGGAGTTGGAAGTCTATCAGAGAGGAAGGCAATAGAACTGAGCATTGGGTACTGTTTGGCGTTGGATGTCTGGACCTTCCCATTCAAACTTGAGCGAAGGAGCGTGAGAACCATCCCCGTGGACATAGCCGATGGTAATAGGATGAAGCCCAGCTTGGAGGTGGATGGGAGTTTTTCCTGTTTGTTCAGGGACACATTCACTCGTTCCAATAGCCGACGATGAATTGACTGTTGTGCCAGGAGTGTAATCAAAGTCTGCATCAACAAGGACTAGTCCAGAAGTCCCATGGAGACGGATGAGAGCTTTACTTCCACGATTTGAATCGGTGGTGACATAAAACGTGTAGTCTCCATCCTTGGGGATATTGATCCATCCTGTCCACGTTCCTGTAAATCCAGAAGTCTTCTGACGGAGCTGTTTTGGTAGAACGAGGCCATTCGTGGTGATTTTTTTAGCGTTGGGTTGGGTACGGGTTACCCATGGTTGGGCTTTGGCCGAATCTAGAGAGAATACGAGGCCTTGTTGCGTGTTGTCTACCTGAACGGAGGGGACAAGCTCGTTGTCGTAAGGGCGTTGGGCTCTGTTGCCACGCACGGTGTTGTAGTAGTCATACACGCGGCGGATCTGAAGGGATTTGTCCTTCATCTTTTGTTGGATGAGATCCGCGTTCGGAAGCGAGTTGGCGAGGTCGTTTTTCTCTTGGTTGTCGGTGGCTGTGTCAAAAATTTGGAAGGGATCATTGTGGTTCTTAATGTCCGTGCGAATCCCCTTATAGCCATCGACGTAGATCACTTGCATTTGCCCTCGTTGAGCATTTCTGTGCCCTTCTGCAAAGTCTTTGTAATCAGGAGTCTTGCCGTCGAAGTTGTATTCGAAGTAGACGACGCCGTCCTCTTGTCTTTCGGGATGCCCTGTGAGCGATGGTAAAAGGGAAACGCCATCACATCGAGCAGGGACTGGAATTTGTGCGAGATCTGCGAATGTGGCCATCCAATCTTGGAATTGGCTAGGCTGCAGGAGCGATTGGTGCTGAGTAGCTTGGCTTGGCCATGATACAATGGCAGGTACTCTTAGTCCTCCTTCCCACGAGTCGCGTTTAATGCCATCGAAGGGACCATAGGAACGGAAGAACTGAGGATCCTGAACAAAGCGGTAGAAACTCCCTTCGTTATGAGGGCCGTTATCTGAGGTAAAGACAACGAACGTGTTTTTGTCGATGTTGAGGTCTTTCAAGAGTTGTAAGATGTCGCCTACAGCATCATCGATACGCGATACCATCGTGGCGTGTCGCTTGGCGCTTTCTGGCCAGTCCGAGTGTTTCTGATACTCTGGCTGAATATAATTATCAATTTGGCCATGAGCAGTATTGATCAATTCTCCAGGTTTACCCAACCATTGTAATCCTCCTTTGAGGCCTTTCCCTTCGGGGTAGGGGCTTGTAGGGACTTTAAGAGCTGAGTGTGGAGCGATGAGCGTGAGAGCCAAGAAAAAAGGCTGATTAGGTTGGCTCTTATGGGTGTCGACAATCCATTGTTTGGCCCGAGCTGTTAACAGGTCGGTGGAATATGTTTTGTCACATTGGTCGGTAATGATCTTATCTTGGTCCCAGATCGCAGTGAGGTTGCGAGGACCATGAGCAGGGTCTTCCTTTGGATAGTGGCGATGACCTGCGATGTGGTCAAGGTAGCCAAAGAAGTAGTCGAATCCTCGTTTCGTGGGGTAAGCAGATGATTCTTCAGGACCGCCAGCGCTTTCTCTTCCGCCACCAATGCCCCACTTACCAATGAGGGCTGTGTTGTAGCCTGCTTGCTTAAGCATAGTGGCCAAGGTGTGTGAATTCTCAATAGGCATGTCGAACGTGTTATCACGAACGACGCGCGCATTACCTTGATGAACACCAGAGAAAAGAGAAGCTCGGGAAGGGGCGCAGACAGGAGCCCCCGAATAATGGCGCATCAGGCGGACACCACCTTCCGCCATGCTGTCAATATTTGGCGTGGAGATGGCAGGCAGGTTATCCGTTTTACGTTGGTTCTGATAGAAACACCCGAGATCCCCCCAGCCGAGGTCGTCTACAAGAATGAAAATGATGTTGGGTTTGTCGGCAGCGTGGACTTCAGCTGTACTCCAAACGAAGAGGAGGGCTAGTAGGACGGACAAGAAGCGCGCGCATTTCATGCCGAGATATTACGGAACGTATGTCTTCTGACCATAAAAAAGAGTGTTCCAGAAGAGTTTAGACTACTTTTGAGAAAAGAAATGGAGGACAGACTGTGCCAGAGACCTGCCTCCTTGCCACAGCGTGGTAGCGTTATGGGCAAAGTCAGAGAAGAATGTTGATGAGTCAATGAATCCACTGAGCATGAGGAGGGCAATCAGAATGATCTGGTTGGTTGCACAGATGAGCAGTAGGGAAAAGAAGGTCCCATTTTCATGCAAGTCTGGTTGGTCCTTGGGGATGACAATGATCGTCCATGTAATATGAAATGCCCACCAGAATCCAAACCCTCCATAAAGTATAGGCTCTCCGTTACCCAAAGAATAGAAACGGATGATGAGGACTCCTATTCCAGTCCAGACGAGAGTCCAGAGTGGGATGAAGTAAGGTGATAGAGCTATGAACAGATTCGACTTGTTGGTTTGTATATAGCCACCTTCCAAGCCGACGTGAAAATCGGAAACCCTACCAAGGCACAGGTAGGTGGCTAGAACGTGAGTGAGCTCGTGCCCCAGAACATAGATGTACAGGAATTGGGAGGGGAAGATGCCTGAAAAGTAGAGAATGAGCCAGATCGTTGCCCCCATGATGGAATACCAGACCGCAGTGGAAAGCCAGAGCTCAAGATTACTTCCGTGAGAGGAAAGTTGCTCCACGATGGTCATGCTGAATAAGAGGACCAGAGGGAGTAACAGAAAGGTTGCCAAAAAACGACGAATCCAGAGAGTCGTTTGTGATAAGTTAGATGGTAACGAAGGCCCAGAGGAAGAGTCCCAGAAATCAGAAGAAATAGTCGATTTGTAGGAGTTTGCCTGGAGTCGGTTCAAACAAGTCGCCATACGACTGCGAATCCTTTGCCTCGTTTTGGCGGGGAGAAGGCTTCGCTTCGAGAACGTAGGCTTTTGCTGAGGCGTCCTCATGACTTGTTTTGGTTCATTATGGGATGAGAAAACTATAGATTTGTTGCTTTTGTCTTCTAGAAAATCCTAAGCCTTGCGTCAATGAGTTTCCTATATGATGGGGAATGGCGTACGGAGTGGCGTATGATCCTTATCTGGACCTTTATTTTTGGTTTGATGGGAGGTGTGGTTTAGGTAAATGTTTTGGACATGGATCAAGCATTGATGGCGATAGAATCATCTGGAGTACATGCTTCGGTGGCGGTTTGGGGATGTGATGCAACCTTGCTGTGGCAGGGAGCATGGACGTCTGAACGACATCATTCTGCAATGATCTTTAAGAGTCTGAAATCAGCTTTAGAGGCTCTGAATGGGCAATCCTTAGGGACAATTGTTGTCGGAGCTGGGCCTGGGTCATACGGAGGAGTTCGTGTGGCATTGGCCGCTGCTGATGGATTGGCTCTTTACCATGGTGCGCATGTGGTTTCATTGTGCTCATGGGAAGCCATGCCAACAGAAGAGGAAAACTTCAGAGTCATCTCCAATGCTCGACGGAATGGATGGGCTGTCGGAAGATTTGAACACCATCGCTTGCAAGGCGATTTTGAAATTATCGATACAGAACGGATTCAAGAGCAACTCCCTGTGTGGATGGCTGCAGGAGAAACTGTTTTGAGTGTGGAGCCCGAACAGGTAATCCGTGATGCAGGGCTTGAAGGAGTGAAAGCTGAAATAGCCCCACAGGCGGTTCTGCTAGGCGAGGCATGGCTAAAGCTCAGTGATGAGGAACAAGCCAAGATCAGAGCCAAAGAGCCTGCCCCAATTTATGTCCGTCCGCCACATGTGACTCTTGCCAAAAGAGCTCCGTGGCAAAGGGGTGCGAGTTTGTCTTGACTTCCCTCGGCCTTGTGGACAAGTTTATCTACTGGACCGGGCAAATAGCCACATCCCCCTAGAACTGATATGAGTGACACCACGGACGAAAAACCAATTTACGCAAAAGGGCTCAAGGGAGTAATAGCCAACGAATCATCGCTGAGCGACGTCCGAGGTGAAGAAGGACGACTCCTTTACCTTGGCTATGATATTGAGGATTTGGTAGAGCTGTGCCATTTTGAGGAAATTATCTATCTGTTGCTCAATAAGCGTCTCCCTAACCAGAAAGAACTTGATCAGATTTGCCGTCGTTTACGTAGCGACCGCGAATTGCCTCAGCCTATTCTCGACTTCTTCAAGACGGCGACGAAGTCTGCACGACCAATGTCCGCACTTCGTACGGCAGTTTCCATGTTAGGGATGTACGATGACCGAACCAAGGATCCTAGCCAGATGAAGGAAATTGGGATGAGCTTGATCGCTAAAATCCCAGTGATGGTGGCCTACTATTATCGTGTTTGCCAAGGCTTGGATTTGCCACCCGTACGTGAAGATTTGGGTGAAGCAGCACATTTCTTGTGGCTTCTGAAGGGTGAAGAACCTGATCCTGATGAAGCGAGAACTCTTGATGTCGCTTACATTTTGCATGCTGACCATGGCATGAACGCTTCGACGTTTGCTGCGCGTGTGTGTATTTCGACGTTAACGGACATGTACTCAGCCATTACGTCGGCTATCGGTACTCTAAAAGGACCTTTGCACGGTGGTGCCAATGAAGGGGTGATTGAAATGCTCAAGGAAATTGGCGATGAGTCCAACGTGGAAAGTTACATTGCCGAGAAGTTGCGTAATAAGGAAAAGATCATGGGGATGGGACACCGTGTTTATCGTACACTTGATCCTCGTGCACCTCATCTTCGTCGCATGGCAATTAGACTTACGGAAAAGCTTGGCGAACCCAAGTGGATCAGAATGTCTGAACGCATCGCCAAGATCGTTCGTACGGAAAAAGGCTTGAATGCCAATGTCGACTTCTATTCGGCAACAGTTTACTACAGCATCGGTATTCCCACGAAGTTGTTTACCGCCGTGTTTGCTATAGCTCGTGTGGCTGGATGGGTCGCTCAAGTTTTGGAACAACTTGAGGACAATAGCATTTATCGTCCTCTGACGGCCTATGTAGGACCTCACACTCCTATTCCAGTGCCGACCATTGATATGCGTTGACCTAAGTCCTTTAGAAATTGTTGATAAAAAATCAGCCTGATTCCATTTTCTGAGAATCAGGCTGATTTTTTTATGTAATGAAAGGGTTTTACCAGGCAGTCAGCTGTCTGTATTCATGGAAACGTTTCTCAATGGTGGCCTTGTCAATGGCAAGCAGAGCGTCGGCCGAGAACGATTCGCAGGTAAACGATGCGACAACAGTGGCCAAGACAATCCCTTGCTTCATCACCTCAAAGCTAGGATTGAGGTCATTTTGTTGGGATAAATATCCTGCCAAAGCACCCAGAAAACTGTCGCCTGCCCCCGTAGGGTCTATGACCTGACGAAGAGGCCATGCAGGACAACGGAATAATTGCGTTCGGCCGTCTGTTGCTTTCCCAAAGAGGACGGCACCATACTCGCCTTGTTTGATAATGGAGTAACGAGGCCCAAAGCTGAGCATGTATTCACCGGCTTCGATAATGTTCGGGGTGTGTGCATAGGCCTTTGCTTCGTCCTCATTCATGAGCACAATATGAGAACGTCTCATGACTGCGTCGAGGAGGTCAGGTTGCCGAGTGATCCATTTATCCATGGAATCTGTCAGGACAAGTTCTGGGCTTTGACACTGGCTCAGTAGTCGGAGTTGCCCTGCAGGAACCATGCAACTGGCCACAACCATACGATGGTGCTGAAGGCATTCAGGGACGGTCACATCCCAATTGACCATCACTTCATCTTTAGCTGCGACCGTACGGCGTTTGTTCATGTTGTCAAAGTACTCACCCGTCCATGCAAAGGAGGGCCCATCGTAACGAGTCACATGATCTAAACAGACATTATGGTTCTTGAGAGTCTCCTCATAGGAATTAGGAAAATCATTGCCGATGATACTGACGATATCGATCTGATCGGCATATAGAGCCGCTGCAACTCCAGCAAAGGAGGCGGACCCGCCAAGCACATTGTCTGCGCGATCGGTAGGAGTAATGAGAGTGTCTATACCAATAGTTCCTGCGAGGAGAATGGGAATGCTCATGGACAGGAAAAGATGAGCACATTATCCATGCGTATTCCAGACTGAAGTGATCTCATGTTTAAGAGCTAGTCTGTCAGGGAATGGATAAGTATTGAATTTGCCAAGGTAAACCAGATATAGTAACGCAGAGACAAGATAAGAACTGTTGTCGACTATGGGAAAATCAAAGTCCAAGATATATGCAGGGTTAGATATAGGGACCAGCAAGATATGTATGGTTGTTGGTGAAGTTAATCCTGATGATTCCATGACCATTTTGGGGATGGGCGAAGTCCCGAGTAATGGTGTCGTACACGGTGAAATTGAGGATTCAGCTGCTGTATTGGATTGTCTGCGTGAAGCATGGGAACTTGCTCAGTCTCATGCGGATACGGACATTATGACTGTCCAGTTAGCTGTCACTGGGGAGCATATTACAGGTGATACAAACTGGGGCCAATTGCGACTCGATGACTCAGAAAGCATTATTACGGCAGACCACATTGAGGAGGTCAAACGCCAGGCTCAAGAGTACGCTCTCGACCAGGATCAATCAGTTCTTCACCGCGTGATTGGTTCTTTCTGCGTTGATGAAATGCCTGGCGTTGAATATCCAGAAGGAGAAGTTGCCCAGACGTTGGATGTTTCTTGTCTTATTATTCACGGCAAGCGTGCACGGATCAGACGCACAGTATTGCCTGTATTGAATATACCTTTGGCCGTCGAGGATGTTATTTTTGCGCCAGTGGCTGGAGCTCAGTTCGTGATGGATCGTAAGACTCGCGAACAAGGAGCTCTTCACCTTGATATCGGTGCAGGAACAACTGATTACGTCCTCTATCTCGGTAAGCAGATGGTTGCCTGTGGCTGTATTCCAGTTGGTGGCGACGATATTACCGCTGAAATTGCTAGAAACCTTGGAGTCTCCATGGCTGAAGCCGAACGGATGAAGATTACGGAGGGATATGCTCTGCAGGCAAGTATGCGTGGCGACGGAGACATGGTTGTGGCGACCCGCCCCAATGGTAGTAAGATCCAAGTGAAGCGTCAGGTCATCACTGCTTTGATCCAGCAAAAGTTGGCAGAAGCTCTTATCCGTGTCCGCAACAAGTTGCCAGATGTAGGCTTTAGCCGTCCTCTGGACAAGCATCTTGCTGATATGATGTTGGCTGGTGCTTTCTCTCAAGAGACCGCTTCTCGAGCCAACAGCGAGCGAGGAACGGCATCGGGACCGAGCGTGGAAGAAGAGAATGCTCGCAAGAACGATGAACTCAAACGTCGTGATGCCAGATACTTCGGAACACGTTGTACGAATGTTCTCCTTACGGGAGGCGTTTCTCAAACGCGAGGCCTGGGATCGCTTGCTGCGTGGATATTTGAAGATTGCGATATCTATGCCTACTCGCCTGAAAACCAGGAGAAGGAGACGGATCAGACGATCAAATATGGTTCTTATTTAGAAAACCCGAGTTACGTGACGGCTATTGGGTTGCTCCGCTATGCACAGATTCGTGGAGAAAGCCAACCTCGTACGACAGGGTTGTGGAGTCGATTCAAGAGATTATTTTTTGGTCGAGGGAAATAAGGCAAAGCGATTTGAAGTTTTCTAAGTAGGCGACGGCTATGTTAACCGAGAGCTTGTCAGAGACTAGTGTAGCTCCTGAGCGTATAGCACTAGTAGGGATTGGTGGCATGGGTACGCACGTACTCGATGTGGCTGATGGTGCTAACCCCAAAGATTTTGTGCTGGCTTCGGTCAACCTGAATATCCGATTACTGGAGACAGCTCTGGCTCCTATTAAAATTCAATTGGGAACACAACTCACCCATGGTTTAGGTGCTGGTGGTGACAGTGCTATTGGTGCTCGGGCGGCTCGAGAGGACATGGAAACTCTTTCCAGACTTCTCAACGGGTGCAGGATCGTTGTGTTCTTAGCCGGACTTGGTGGAGGAACAGGATCTGGAGTTACTCCCGTGATGGCAAAGTTGGCCAAGGAATTGGGGGTATTTGTCGTTTCTGTTGTCACAACTCCCTTTGCGTTCGAAGGTCAGCGTCGCATAGAACAGGCTCAGAAAGCTCTATCGGAACTTTCTGTTTTCTCGGATATACTTCTCCACTTTGACAATGAGTCTATGGCTGGACTTGTGGCAGGGGATGGTAGCATCCTCCACGCCTTCTCTGAGTCCAACCGATTGCTGAAGAAAGCGGCCTTTGCAATTCCTTCATTGGCGTCTGGAAAGGGGCTCATCCAAGTAGGATTAGATGATTTGAAGAAGGTGTTGCCTCCTGGTCGTACAAGACGTTGCCTGTTTGGGTGTACTTCTGTTCGAGGCGTCAACCGTGCCGAGGAAGCTGTTCCCCAGCTGATGAAGTCTCCATTCTTCTCCGATGTCTCGACTCTTCGTGATATCTCTGATTTGCTCATCTATGTAACAGGTGATCCGTCCATGGGAATCGATGAGTTGCGCATCCTCATGGATTCGGCAAGACGGCAGTTGCCTCGTACTGCACGGTTGCATCTGGGAGTGGATATAGATCCAACTCTTCAGGGAGAGTTGAGTGTCAGTTGCTTTGCTTCAACTCTTGTTCCTGTTGTCTCGCAAACTCCTCAACCAATAGATACTTCCTCTCATGAAGAGGAAGTGGAACTTCCTCCTACCGATGATGACGACTCTCAAGAGCAGCAGGAGGAAGAGGACACGACCGAACCTCAGGAAGCTCCTGCTGTAGCGATGGATCCTGTGATCATTTTCTCAGACAAAGATCCTTCTGAAGGGCATCCCATCCCCAAAGAAGATGAGGAAGAGGTCATTGACGATGAGGAAGACGAGTTGACAGAGGATTCTGAAGAGGAGCCCTTTACTGAGCCAGATCAGCCAGATGAAGTAGACGATGAGGAACAGGTGGAGACCATCGATATGGATATTATGGGTCTGACGTCAAAAACGCGTCGAGAAGTCCTTGAAGCTCTCGACAATTCCTCAGGAGACAGCTCTAAAGAAGATCCATTTTTGCCACCACGCCTGAGATCTAAGGGTTAGGCGAAGAGGTCCTATGGCGTGGCTATGGTTTGATGGCTGCACCAAAGCACTCAAGAGGCTGTTGTTCAAGGTTCAGTTGCCTGATTATTTCTTGAGTGATGAGCAGGCTAGCTGTGGCATCAAAGAGAGCATCATGCCATGTCTTGTTCGGCATGAGATCATGTAGGGCAGGTTGTAGGCAGAGAGCATCCGCAACACTACTCAAGGAGTAGTCTGTTAGGTCGGGCAAGCAAAGACGTGCTAGCACTAACGTATCTATCCAAGGCCCAAACCCATGACCAGGGAAGTGCCTTAAGAAGCGTCGTTCCGTAGATGGATTATGTCCAATGACAACAGTCTGTTGGAGACGAGAGCGGATGTCACCCCAGAGAGAAGTAAAACTGGGAGCATCCCACAGCATGTCAGTGGTAATGCCATGAACTTTTGAGGCACTCCAACGGACAGGACGATCAACTGCGATATAGCTTTCCCATAGTCGTGGACGATTGTCCCAGAAATCGACATTGGCAATGCCAATCTGGACGGGTTGATCCGTTTCGCCAGGGGCGCTTCCTGCGGACTCAAAATCAATGCCCGCAAAGTGGCAGTCGGCAATGCGCTGAGTGCTAATATCGATGGCCATCAGAATAAGAGTTCCAACTGAGCTTGTTCAGCAACGGGAAGAACCTCATTGTCGTCCATATCCGTATTTTTGGCTTTTGGCTCTTCCTTGAGGCGCGTCCCTTTTTCTTTTTTACTCTTGGGACGAGTGCTGTTCATTTCTAGATGAGATAGAATTGTTTTAGCACGGTCAACGATACTCGCCGGCATACCAGCCAGGCGAGCTACTTGAATGCCGTATGACTTATCTGCAGCGCCAGGAACAATCTTGCGGAGGAAGATGATCTCGTCCTTCCACTCACGAACGGCTACGTTGTAGTTTTTGACAGCTGAACGAGCTTGCTCAAGGTCAGTGAGTTCGTGGTAGTGGGTGGCAAAAAGAGTCCGAGATTGAAGGATATCGTGCAAGTGTTCTGCAACGGCCCAAGCAATGGAGAGCCCATCAAACGTGGCTGTGCCTCGTCCAATTTCATCGAGAATGACCAGAGAGTTTGCCGTCGCATTATTGAGGATGAGGGCCGTTTCACTCATCTCAACCATGAAGGTCGATTGACCACTGGCTAGGTCATCACTAGCTCCTACTCGGCAGAAAATACGATCGACAAGACCGATTACCGCCTCATCCGCTGGCACATACGAACCAATTTGAGCCATGAGGACGATGAGAGCTACCTGTCGGATGTAAGTACTCTTACCAGCCATGTTGGGACCAGTAATGAGGATCAGCCTACCCGTATCTGGATCCATCTCCGTGTCATTGGGGACAAAGGCTTGGTCGCGAATGCTCTGCTCAATGACAGGGTGCCTCCCATTAACGATATGGAGTTTACGAGAATGCTCTAAGACTGGTCGGCAGTAGTGATGTTGTTGGGCACATTCCGCCAGAGCGAGCAGGGTGTCCAATTCGGCCAAGGCGTCAGCTGATTCTTGGATGGGATCAATGAAGCCTGAACAGTAGTCGCGTAACTTGACAAATTCTTCGTACTCCAGTTGGCGAGACCGTTCATCTGCCCCAAGAATTGTATTTTCCATCTGCTTCAGCTCTGGAGTTACAAAGCGTTCAGCATTGGCCAGAGTTTGCTTGCGGACGTAGTCTTCTGGAACCTTATCTAGGTTCGATTTAGTCACTTCAATGTAATAGCCGAAGACGTTGTTAAAACGAATCTTGAGAGAATCGATCCCCGTCCGTTTGCGTTCTTGTTCCTGAAGGTCGGCTAACCATTGTTTGCCATCCCGAGAGGCGACACGGAGCTCATCAAGTTGAGGGAGGTAGCCGTCGTTAAATAGGCCTCCTTCTTTGAGTGTGGCAGGTGGTTCGTCAACGATGGCTCTATCAATCGTGTCGACAAGCTCGTTAAAGGAGCCCAGGCGAGACAAGATGTGTTCTTGCATGGCCTTGTCTCCTTGAATGGCAGATAAATCACTCGAAATATCTGGTACTCTTGCAAGGGACGTCCCTAAGGCCTTCAGATCTCGAGCATTGCCACTTCCTTGAGAAAGTCGTCCAGCCAAGCGTTCCATGTCTCGAACATTCTTGAGGCTTTCTCGCAATTTGCTCATCAGGAAGGGCTCGCTGAGGAGGTCGGAGATCATTTCTTGGCGCTCGTTGAGTTTCCCCAAGTCGTCAGAAGGGTGAAGAATCCAATCTCGGAGTTTGCGAGCACCCATAGGAGTACTTGTCTGATCGAGTGTTCCTAAGAGCGATAATTTGACGCCATTTCGGGAATCGATGAGATCAAGATTTCGTTGGCTAGCTTGGTCAATGAGGACAGTCCCAGAACCAGCTCGTACGCTGAGACGTCTTAAATTCTCGGTAGAGCGACGTAGTTGGTAGGAGAGGTAGTGAAGGATAGCACCTGCTGCTCCCAGAGCAGAACTCATGTTGCCACAACCAAAACCATCCAGGCTGTGGACGTGAAAATGGTCAAGCAAGGAGACTTGAGCAGTGGATGGCATGAAGGTGTATGCCTCGTAATAAAGGGTTGGCTGAATCCCTGGAAATTGGTCTTTCTGTTCATCGCTGATGAGAAGCTCGGTGGGTTGGATGCGAGCTATCTCATCTCTCATGAGATCTAAGATGTCGAATTCGGCGACGCTGAATTCTCCTGTGCTGTGGTCGGCGCAGGCAAGCCCCCAATTCTTCTTTCCGCGATAGACGGCCACAATGTAATTGTGGACGGAACTATCCAACAGGTTCATATCTGCCAGAGTTCCCGCTGATATAATTCTGGTGATTTCTCTGTCGACGAGCTTCCCAGGGATGGGAGCGGTCATCTGGTCTGCAATGGCAATGCGTTTGCCTGCTTTAACAATTTTCCCAATATAGGCTTCAGCTGCATGGTGTGGAACTCCACACATGGGAATGCTTTGGCGCTTGGTCAGTGCTAGACCTAGGATGGCAGACGCTTCCTTAGCATCCTCAAAGAACATCTCGTAGAAATCTCCCATCCGGAAGAAGAGCAACACGTCGTCTGGTAGCCCCTTTTTCAAACGGAGGTATTGTTCCATCATCGGGGTTACTGAGGGGGTGTTCTCACTCATAATCTGGCTTCTACTTTAGTCGCAAGTCGACTTAAACGCAAGAGGGCGTCCTCTTCTGAAGTCAAAAATCCCAGATGCTCC
>CAYNVM010000029.1:0-17430 GCA_964400645.1 uncultured Akkermansia sp.
ACGAAACTGTCGACGTAAGCGGCGCGGTTATTTTTGTGCTTGAGGTAATAAGCGTGTTCCCAGACGTCGCAAGCCAGGATAGGAATGAAGCCTGGGATGGCGAGATTCTGGTGTTTTTCGACACCGCAGACGACGAGTCGATGGGAAAGAGGATCGATCCCGAGGAGAGCCCAACCCGAGCCTTCGACACCCGTAGCAGTGGCCTTAAAGACCTTCAGGAACTGGTCCGTCGAACCAAAGACCTCATTGATGGCATGAGAAAGAGGACCATCGGCGAGAGGTTGAGGGTTAGGCGTCATGTTGGTCCAGAACATGGTGTGCAGTTGGTGGCCAGAGCAGTGGAAGGCTAAATTGCGCACAGTAGGTGTTGCTTCAGAGGGATCCACTTCGCCACGGGCGATGCGTTCCAGCTTACTGACAGCGGCATTGGCTCCAGCGACATAGCTAGCATGGTGTTTATCGTGGTGGATGTGAACGGTTTCAGCATCCATGAGAGGCTCAAGGGCATCGTAAGCATAGGGCAGAGGAGGAAGAACATATTGCCCATTAGCATAGCCGATGTGAGATGGGGAATTAATGGCGATTGTGCTCATAACTCGAGTTTGAATTGTATGGTGATGGAGACGATTAACCAGTAAAGGTTTAATCTATTAACAAAGACTAATACGCTAAAAAGTTTGTTCAATCCAAATTCTTCCAGGAATGAGTCATCAGGTCATACTTTGGTGTTCGTCATGGGAGGGAGTTTGTGGTAGTCTGAGGTCATGGAAGAAAAGCTTTATCGCCCCAATGCGGCGGCAGTGATCGTCAACCAAGAGGGATTGTTGCTCGTGTGTGAGCGAGCCAAGGAAGTACATGCGTGGCAGTTCCCACAAGGGGGGATTGATCCAGGAGAAGACGCACTGCAGGCGGTTCAGCGCGAGGTATGGGAAGAGGTAGGATATCTTCCCGAGTACTACGTCATTGAAAAGGGGCGCACAGGATATCGTTATGATTATCCTGCAGAGGTGTTGCAACATGTCAGAGAAGTAAGAAAGCAACCCTATGTTGGGCAGGAACAAACATATTTCTTTTGTCGCTTGGTTCCAGGTGCTCCAGAGCCCGTATTGGATCAGCGAGAATTTAAAGCGTACAAGTGGATACGCCCAGAAGAATTTGATCTTAACTGGTTGCCAGAGTTCAAACGAGAGGTCTACCGGGAAGTAATGGATAACTTCTTCTTTAAACCAGAAGAAGCGGATCAGTGAAGTTAAAGATAGATCGATTCATATCAGCATAACAATCATCAACGTTGCATGTCAGAAGCGCGGATGCGGAATGCTTGCAAGTTGATGCTAATAGGAGTATCATCTTCCCGACTTATAGACTGCCATCTGTAGCAATCAGATTAAATACTTTTCCTCATCACATGATTAAGTGGATTCTCACCAAAATAGTAGGCTCCAAGAACCAGCGTGAAATCAAGCGCTTGCGTCCGACTGTTGAAAAAATTGTAGCGTTGGAACGCCAATGGCAGAAGGAGGGGATAGATCACGACTTTTTGGTGGCAAAGACCAAAGAATGGCAGGCTTATTTGCATCGCTTTTTGCCCATGCAGTTACCACCAGTTCGCATGGTGGAACAGATGGATGCCGAGCAGTTGGCTCAGTTGGCCCAGCAGCTTAATGATCGCTTTGCAACGCTGAAGAAGGAATTCCCGAATCTTCCTCAAGTTGAAGCTACGGCAGAATCCATTGAAGCAGGGAAGAAAGCATGGCGCGATTTGGCTCCTGAGTTCGATAAGTTGCGCGAACGCTATCTCAACAATATTTTGCCAGAAGCCTTTGCCGTGGCTAAGGCAGGTGCTCGTCAGCTTTGTGGTTTTACCAAGGTAGTCTGCGGACAGGAACAGACTTGGGATATGGTGCATTTCGATGTCCAGCTCCTGGGTGGTATTGCCTTGCACAAGGGCTATATTTCAGAAATGGCCACAGGTGAAGGTAAGACCTTGGTTGCAACCCTTCCCGTGTACTTGAATGCATTGACAGGCATGGGCGTTCACGTGGTGACTGTGAACGACTACTTGGCACGTCGTGACTCCGAATGGATGGGAACCTTGTTCGACTACTTGGGCTTGACCATCGGTTGTATTCAGAGCCAGATGCCGTCCGATATCCGCCGTCATCAATATGCCTGTGATATTACTTACGGGACAAACGCTGAATTCGGTTTCGACTATTTGAGAGACAATGGGATGGCCACTTCTGCCGCTGAGCAGGTACAGCGTGGTCACTACTTCGCCATTATCGACGAAGTTGACTCCATCCTCATCGACGAAGCTCGTACGCCATTGATCATTTCTGGACCTGCAATCATTACTCGCGAACAGCAGTATGATGCCCTTTGCCCATCCATTGAAAAGGTGGTGAAGGCACAGACGGAACTTTGCAACAAGCTCATGGCCGAGGCACAGAGCTTTGCCAAGGAAGGTCGCAATGAAGCGGCAGGACGTTGCTTGATGAAGGTCAAGTTGGGGCAACCTCGCAACCGCCAGTTCATGAAGGCGATGCAGGATCCTGAATACCGTCGCATGATGGAAAAGTACGAATTGTACTTGTACCAGGATACGCGCAAGAAAGAACTCTATCGCCTCAAGGAAGAGCTCTTCTTCTCCGTCGATGAAAAGACCCATGATGCGGACTTGATGGAAAAGGGACGTCAGCTCATTTCGCCCGATGATCCCAAGGCTTTCGTTTTGCCAGATATTGGCACGGCTGTGGCAGAGATGGACGAAGATCCTCGTCTGACCGACGCAGACAAGGCCAAGATGAAGCGAGAACTCTACCAGAGATTGGACGAAACGGGGCAGCGTTTGCACACCACGTCACAGTTGCTCAAAGCTTTCTGCTTGTACGAAAAGGACGTCGAATACGTGATGCGCGATGGCAAGGTGATCATCGTCGACCAAAACACGGGACGTGAAATGCCAGGACGCCGTTGGAGCGATGGCCTTCACCAAGCTGTTGAAGCTAAGGAACACGTCGAGGTTGAACGAGAAAACCAGACCTACGCCACTATCACGATTCAGAACTACTTCCGCTTGTATCGCAAGTTGGCAGGTATGACGGGTACGGCTGAAACGGAAGCCGCCGAATTCCACGACATTTACAAGTTGGACGTCTTGCCGATTCCAACGAATCGTCCTTGCATTCGTAAGGATTCCAACGACCTCATTTTCAAGACACGCCGCGAGAAATACAATGCGGTTATCGCCAAGATCCAACAGTTGCACGAGAAGGGACAGCCTGTCCTGATTGGTACGGCAAGCGTCGATGCATCCGAAACTCTGTCTCGTATGCTCAAGCACGTTGGTATTGTGCACGAAGTGCTCAACGCTAAGAACCACCAACGCGAAGCTGAGATTATCTCTCAAGCAGGTAAGCGTGGCGCCGTGACGGTTTCTACCAATATGGCAGGTCGTGGTACGGACATTAAGTTGGAAGCAGGCGTTGAAGACTTAGGTGGTCTCTTTGTTCTGGGAACGGAACGTCACGAATCTCGCCGTATTGACCGCCAGTTGCGCGGTCGTTGCGCACGTCAAGGTGACCCCGGTGCGTCCCAGTTCTTCATTTCATTTGAAGACGACTTGATGCGCAACTTCGGTGCTGCTGAACGCATGACGAAGATGATGGAACGCTTCGGTGTGCAGGATGGCGAAGCCCTGGAACACGGTTGGTTGAACAAGACCGTAGAAAATGCACAGAAGCGCGTCGAACAGCGCAACTACATTTGGCGTAAGCACGTGTTGGACTACGACGATGTGATGAACCGTCAGCGCGAAGTTGTCTATGGCTTGCGCAATGAAGTCCTCGTTGCAGAAGATCCGCGCGCTATGATCTACGACTTCCTTGAAGAAGCCGTATCTGATCGTGCTGATCAGTACCTGAAGGTTTCTAGCGATTCACAGGCTGATGGAGCAGGGTTGCTGAGTTGGGTGACGCAGACGTTCCCCTTGGCGTTGTCTGCCGATGACGTTGAATTCTCAACGATGACGCCAGAAGAAGCAACTCAGTTCATCGTTGGCAAGGTGAAGGAAGTGTACGAGCAGAAAGTAGCCAATGAACGTGCTCAGTACCTTGACTCGATGGAACGACAGACCGTATTGAGTGCAATCGACAAGCTGTGGCAGGAACACCTGTACAACATGGATGCCCTGCGTGAAGGTGTTCGCCTGCGTGCTCAAGGTCAGAAGGATCCTCTCATTGAATACAAGAAGGAAGCATACGACTTGTTCGTCACCTTGATGGACAACATCAATTTGGCTGTGCTGAAGAACATGTTCAGTAGCACGACCAACTTGGATGCTTTCGAAGAATTCCTTGCGAGCTTGTCACCTGACGCCATGGGCGACTCAGACGATGAAGATGGCGAAAGCCCACAGGACTTCTTGTCTGCTCTCCGCGAGCAGGTTGCTGCTACGAAGTCGATGATGCACGACGCAGCGAACAAGGCGCAACAGCCCGAACCTGCACCGTTGCCAGAACCACAACCTGAGCAACAGGGAAGCTCGGCCGCCGACATGATCGACACGTCCATTTCGATGTCATCCGACGACTTGCCACCGGCCTTCTTCGTGAACGACCAGAAGATTGAGCTTACGCCACGTGTTCGTACCTTTGTAGACATATCGACGCCAGCAGGAGCCAAGGAAGAAGCTAGCGACGAAGGTGAATCCGAACAACCGAAGGAAGTCTCCGTGACGGTTGGTTCCATGGATTCAGGCAGTGTGCTAGGAACCTTCGAAACATCTGGGGAAACTCTGACTCGATAAAGACGACTCTCATTGCAGAACCCGGCAGGAATAGAGAGTTCCTGCCGGGTTTACACTTCCACTAGCTAACCTGAACCTCTCATTTGGCCATGTCCGTTTCCAATGTTCGTTCAGTTTTGGAGTACGTGCCCTATTTCCGTGGGCGCCTCTTTGTTGTACACGTTGCTACCCCGTTGCTCGAATCCGAGGAATTGGTGGATGCCTTGTTGGACTTGGACGTCCTGCATGAAATTGGCGTACGACTCATTCTTGTAGCCGAAGGTGATCAAGGGAAGACCTTGTATGAAGAATCTCGACTTTGCGAGATGAGATCGGCTTGGGTCGAATCTCCTTTGGTGGCAGGGGAAGGCGTCAGATCTCGTGTGGAAGAAATCCTGCGCCGCAATCAAATTCCCATTGTGGCTTCAGGCGTAACAGGAACCTTTGACTCGGCATCAGTCAGCATGGCGACTGAACTGAAGGCGGATAAATACATCGCGTTGCTCGAAGAGGGGCAAGTCCCCACGAGAGACAAGTCGCCTATTCATGCGATTTTGGAGCGCGATGTTGCCTCCATTTCAGGTGACGTCGAATTGAAGGAGTTGCTCGAAGAAGCGGCTGAGGTTTGCCGACGAGGCGTGCCACGTGTTCACCTGCTGAATGGTCGCAACCGAGGCGTGCTTGTTGACGAGTTGTTTTCTGAAGAAGGGGTGGGGACCATGGTGCACACGGACTCCTACCGAGAGATCCGAGCGCTGAAAGAGGAAGACATCCCCGAATTGCTGTCCATGATTGCCCGATCCGTGATCAACGATGAGTTAGTGGATCGCAGTTATGAAGACATTCATGACCGGCTCAAAGACTACTACGTGCTGACCTTAGACGATAGTATCATTGGCTGTGTGGCCGTGTATCCGTACCCAGAACAGGACGCTGCTGAGTTAGGGTGCTTGTACATCAAGCGTAGCCACGAAGGTAAGGGGTATGGACGTTCACTCTGCGAGTTCGCCGAGCAGAAAGCTCGCGAGCTTGGGATGCACTTCATTTTTGCGCTTTCCCAGAGTGCCGTGTATTACTTCCGCGACCGACTGCACTATGCCGAATACGAGCGGGCGACGCTTCCTCCGCAACGTCTCTCTGCGTTGGAAAAGAGCGGGCGACATTCAGGTGTTTTTGGCCGTAAGCTCTAATGAACTAGGGGGCAGAGGCGTTGATTTTGTGCATTGACGACAGCCTTCTCTCAGCTACATTCGTTTATTATGACAACTGCTTCTCTCAGTGGCATTGAATCAGATCCTGATTCTGGGAGAGCAGAGAAAAGGCTAGCCAAGACGTCGTGGCGTTGGAGGCTTCTTTTGGGACTTTGCCTCTGTGTGGCTGTCGTTGGATTAGGCGGGGGTGCTTGGCTTATTGCGACTGATGGGGTGGGCGTCCTTGGGGTGAATAACCAAGTCCCTTGGGGGCTAGATATCGTCCATTTCGTCTTCTGGATAGGGATAGGTCATGCAGGCACCTTGATTTCAGCCGTTCTTTTGTTGGCTCGACAACAATGGCGACATCCCATTGCCCGAGGAGCCGAGTTGATGACCTTGTGTGCTGTGGTTTGTGCTGCCATTTATCCTTTGGTGCACGTGGGGAGAATTGCCTTGGCATGGCTCGTGAATCCCTTCCCCGATCCGACGGACGTGTGGCTAGATCCTGCCTCCCCTCTTATTTGGGATGTGTTGGCCGTGACGACGTATTTTACGTTGTCCGTGCTTTATTGCTATGTGGGAGCCATTCCTGACTTTGCTCAGATGAGAGATGCAGGGGCTCCAACGTGGAAGTCAAAACTCAGTGCGATTTTGGCAATGGGATGGCGAGGAACAGTGGCGCAGTGGGTGGCCCATCATCGACTTTGCTTTTTGTTGGCCTTGATCCTGACACCCTTGGTTGTCTCCGTGCACTCCGTGGTCAGTTTGGACTTTGCCGTGACGCAACACCATGGTTGGCACGAGACTATTTTCCCGCCTTACTTTGTGGCAGGCGCCGTGTTGAGTGGGATGGCCATGGTTCAAATTCTCCTTTGCGTTGTCCAGAAGGTGTTGCGCCCTGTGGGTGTTGAGTCTCTATCGACCTCTATTATTGATAAGACCTCACGGTTCGTTTTGGCTTTTAGCTGGATCATGTTTTTCATGTATTTGTGGGAGGCGATGGGGAACATTGGCGCAGGCTCAGAGGCGTGGACTCTGTTTGCAGAACGATTCAGCTCACCTTCAGGCGTGATCATGATTGTCGGCAACATTCTGCTTCCTCAGCTGTATTGGCTGAAGCCCCTTCGGTGTTCATTCTTGGCGAATATTTTGGTGGCGCTAGGTGTTCTCGTGGGGATGTGGGCGGAACGTTGGGTGATTGTGGTGCATTCGCTTAATCACGCACTTCTGGGGTCGGATGGCCCTTCCTATGTGCCGACCGTTGTTGATATTTCTATGGGCGTCGGGAGTTTGGCCCTCTTTATGGCATTATTCATGATGGTGACCGCTTTGGTTCCATTCTTTCCCTCAGAAAGCCATGGAAAGGAGGTGGCGTGATGCGTCTCGTTGCTCTGAAATTTGAGGACGAAGCTCAGTACTCACAAGCGACCCTTTGCCTAGCTAAGGCGGGAATTGATTTGCACCAGGTCCAAGCTTCATCTCCGTTGCCTGACGAATTTGACGGTAAGACGGTGAGCCATCTCAATAGCTGGGGGATTGTGGGCGGACTTGTCGGTTTTTTATTGGTAGCAGGATGGATTGGCTACAGCCAGTTCTCTTCCTTCCTGAGCATCTCTCAAGGCCGATCAGCTAGTATGGATCAGGTGTGGGGGTGGATTCCTGGAATTTTTGAAGCGATCATTCTTGGATCTGGACTTGCCCTGATCTGTGGGTTTGTTCGAGAGGGTCAATTGGGATTCAAAGGAACGGCTCCTGCATTGTCAGCGAACCTGCCTGCATGGAGTTTTGTGATGACGCCAGAGCTTTCTCTGAACGCAGAGTCAGCCTTGAGGGAAGCAGGGATTCCTTTCCAGAGAGTAGAAATGGAGGCTTCGCGATGAAGCGAGTGATTGTTCTCATTGGCGTGATCCTCCTTCTCGTCCTCGTGTGGACGCAGTGGTTGGATGACACCGTCCCGTCCGTCCGCATCATCGATAACATGTCGACGCAACTCCGAGGTGGTTCTGCTGTAACGGCTGAATTATCAGATCTAGCGTTGCCAGCCCAGGACCAGGCCTCGATACATTCAGAGACAGCACGCATGGGAGCGGATTATTTTCATACGGGGAAACGGCTGTCGGGATTTGGAAACACCATTCCTGGAGAACTGCTCGCCACAGGAACGGTGCCTGAGCATGTGGAGCGCGCTGGACGGCTGTTTGACAATCGCTGTGCCACGTGCCACGGGGACGATGGCTTAGGGCAGGGGACGATGGCATTGATGGAAGGATATCCGACCGTTCCGTCGTTCAAAGATCAGAAGTATGAGCGGATGACATTGGGGCGAATCTTCTCGAGCATCTCCAATGGACAGGGGAATATGCCCGCCTTTCGCCAGCAGATGACTGCTTTAGAAATGTGGCAATTAAGCCTAAAAGTGAGACAATTTAGTCAGAAGAAGTAAGTTCATGGACAAGAAACAAGAGAACTTGATCACTCAGGGGGGAAGTGCAGGACGACGGCTAACTCGTGGCAGTGGTTTGGCCATACTGTTGGCCGTGGCGATCCTTTTATGCGCTCTCTTCCGTCAGTGTTACATAGCGATGCCATGGGATGAAACGGCCATTTGCGGCGTCAAATTGGCGTGGTTAAGGCGTCCCTTGGCGGTGGCGTTTTTTACGGCTTCATTCTGGGGAGTTTGTCTCTCCATGGGCGTTTTGTTTTGGCGAGCAGTGACAGGAATTGTGGCTCAGAAGAACGGTGAGCTTTTTGGAGGGTTTTGGGGGCGCATTGCTCAGTCTGGAACAGCGGCCTGGCTGTGTTTGCTTTGCGTGGTTTGTTGTTTGTGTACCGTTCTGTTTCCTCTGACGGACGAAGGTGTGGCGCTCCCTGCAGGGCTGTCTGACTGGTTTGACCGCTCGCTGTTTATGGCGCGCCAGTTCCTCTACGCCTCCGTCATTCTTGTGGGGGCCAAACTGACGGTGGATTCGGCGAAGAAGTCTGTGAACAGCAGTGCGCAGACCTCATTAGCAGCGGCAGGACTGATCGTTTTATTGCTAGTGATCACAGGTGCTAGCATGGACTGGTTTTACCAAGGGGAAATGTCATCCATGTTCCCGTTGAGCATCTTGGCCTATGTGGCCACTTTGGGCATGGCTACAACTTTGGCTTTAGCGCCAACTAGAAGCGACGGGACGAAGTGGTTGGCGTCACTGATGCTCGTCACCTTGCTCTTCAAGATTTATTTCCTCTATTCCCAAAGCCTCATTGTGTGGTATGCCGATGTCCCTGCTGAACAAACGGCACTCATCCTCCGTCACAACGGCGTTTGGTCGACGTGGGGGGAAGTTACTTTGGGCGTTGGAACAATTTTGCCCGCTCTTTTGTGTGCGTTGCCTGTGGTTCGTCGCTCTGCCCAAGTGCTCCGAGTTCTGGGATTTTGGATCATGCTCGCCTCTTTGGCGGAGGCCTTTTGGTTGATAGCTCCCTTGAAGCTCATTGCCACTCCCTTTTCGTTGGCAGGTCTTTTGCTCATCATCTCCACCATCATTGTGGTTGGACTCATGGTTCTGATGAGCTTTACCGTATCTCGAAAGAAATAAGATAGAGAAGATGGCTGACCGTCGGGAAATATGGGCTTGGAAGTGCCAAGGAGCCTTTTGGCTTCTGGTGGCAAGCCTGTTGGCTTTGGTGATCAACGTGCCTTTGGCTGTTGGTGAGATCTTGCCTAGTGCCAGAACGGGATGCCTTCTTTTGGCGTTGCCTACGGTGATGCTCTATGGGGTGGCTTGGCCGCTCCTAATGAGTCTGACCTCCAGACGAGCGACTCCTTCACTTTTCCTTCCCCTCTTGTGGTTTATTTTGCTCCTATGGGGTGTTTGGCGAGTGCTTGATGGACTTGGTTCAGGGATGCCGGAGTTTGCCTTTGACCAATTGGTCGGGTGGCCATTGATTTTTGTTGCCGGTGCTTGTGTGGTGAATCTACGCCCAGGGGTGCAATGGCCATTCGTGTGTCTGTGGTTAGCCATTGTAGCGAGCTCATGGACAACGTGGTGTGGGGGCGATGTCGCCTTGCAAATGGGGTGCAGAGAACTCCTGGCGACAATTTGGACTCTGACCATTTTGACGGTGAGTACTCAAAGCTATCTGGCTTTAGGTGAAGGTCGTTGGAAGAAGTGTTTCTGGCCCTTGGTGTGGCTCGTACTCATTCTTCTGACCTCTCCAGTGAGAGCTCTCCAAGTCTCCTCGGATTTCCGAGAATTGGTGGTGTCTGTTTTCTTCTTGTGCATCCTCATTTCGGCTTTCAAAACGCAGGCAGCCGTTGCTCCCTTCTTCACCATTGGAACACTCTTGGGGGGACTATGTTGGGTCGCTTATTCTAGTCTCCAAGTGGGGCTCGATGGCCTTGCTCCCATGTCTCACCTGTACAGAACCAGTGTTCTTGTCCTTCTGCTTTTAGTGGTTGGCGCAGGGAGGGCTGAGTCGTCTACTCACCGCAGAGCTCAAACAGTCATTTTAGTCGGCAGTATCATCATGCTTCTCAGCATGATTATGGAAAGAGTCCTGTTTGCCTCAGCCGATGCCTCTTGGCAGATGATGCCCTTGCCGTTGTCTGTGGCTTGGGGCTGTATTGCCCTTGGTTCTTTGATTTTCTTCTGGCAACTGCGAACGACTACCGAGGTGAACTCAATTCCCGATGCCAACCAACCGGAGCATCGTCGAGGCTATCTCATTGTTTTACTCGTTGTTGTGGCAAGTGTCCTTCGTTTGATTGGCGTTAGTGCGATGGAACAAGGTGTCGTCAAACGCCCTGTTTCTGATCCGATGGGAGCTCAGGTTTATGCCGCACAGGGGTGCGCCATGTGCCATACGCAACTGATCAGGCGAGATCCGCAAGGGACGGATCTGCAACGCGAATTGGATGCTGGCATCGAACAGGCCCGAGTGAGCGAAATTGAAGATTGGTCAGCGAGCATGGGAGAGAGCTCTGTTCACATGGGGGAAGTCGCCATAGGACCTGATTTATTCAACCTCGTCGAGAAGCTTGAAACTCGTCCAGACGTCCAGACTGGTGGAGTGTCTGATTGGTTGTATTTGCATTTATACAACCCGCGGGACGCTCGACTGAGGCATCCGTATTCTGTTTGTCCTTCCTTGGCTGACGACTTCATTTTGCAGCCCATGAGGAAGAACCAGAAGTCAGAGGATGCGTTGTCTGTTCAGGCTCCGTCTGGAATGGAAGTGATTCCTAGCGAGAAGATCAAGCACTTGGTTACCTATTTGCTCTCTCTGAAACGTGGGGCTGTTTGTGCTACCCAGACGAACGCAGGCAGAGAAATTCTCATTCCCCAGGCGCAGTTGAACCAGCGCTATTACGTTGATAGCAACTATGCCCAAAATCCGCCGCAACTGAAA
Source organism: uncultured Akkermansia sp. (assembly GCA_964400645.1). Classification (GTDB taxonomy): domain Bacteria; phylum Verrucomicrobiota; class Verrucomicrobiia; order Verrucomicrobiales; family Akkermansiaceae; genus Akkermansia. Next base: position 11,377 of record CAYNVM010000029.1, read on the forward strand.
AAGCCATCACGAGGATTGTCGGAACGAACATTGGCACGTGGCCGAGCCTTGTATTTGTCGAAATGTTCTCAGTGCCACGGAGAAGAGGGGCAAGGCAAAGAGAATCTTTATCCTCCCTTGAAAGGATCGGAGTGGGTTGATAAGGACTCAAAGACGCTGACTCAGATTATTCGCACAGGGCTCACTGGCCCTATCACGGTCAAAGGACAGTCGTGGAATAGCACCATGTTGCCACCAGGTGTTACCAATCAGACGGATATTGACGCCATCATTGGATATCTCCGGACACATTTCGGGGCAACTCATGGTGGAGTTGCCCCTACAGAGACCAATTCCCCACAGAAATGATGGGGTTAAATCTGTGACATCTTTGGAGCAGGAATGATGTTCCCAAAGCGGTGAACAATTTCCGAAATACTTTGCTCGTTGAGGTAGTGAAGCAGTTCGATGCGACCATTTGCCAGAATGGGGAAATCGAGAAGATTGACGGCTTCCTCTTCAGACTTCTTCAAGGTTTCAACTGGGCAATGAGGATATCTGACCTGATACCCGTGTTCTGCCAGTTGAGCAAAGCGTGCTTGGAATTCTTCTTCCGTTTCGACAAGCAAAGTAATGCTTTCTTCGGGGCAGAAGCTCAGCCAAGTGCGATTCTTTTCGATACTGATTTCTAGCTCAGAACCAGCCAGTTTGGAGGCAAGAATGACGATGGCAATGTCATCGTTGGCTAGCCCTGAATTGGCGCGGAGAATGACTCTGTTTTGAGGCAGATAGCGCTTGGTGTTCTTTTCGCCAAAGACTTGAGCGGTTTCGGCTTCTGTACCGAACTCTTCATGCCACCACTTGGATTGGGATCCTGCTGCGGCACGGAGTCGCTTGGCCTGGTCAGGAAGGAGAGAACAGAGCTTCTCCACCAGTTGCTTGATTTTTGCGTGCGGAAGCGTCGTTTGGGTAGGAAGCTTTTGTTCCGTCCATTGGCAGAGAGGAACAAGGCTATTCAGACTTCCCAATCGGATTTCGGCTCCAATGGAGGCTTTCTTCCAAAGACCAGAGGACTGGCGGTTGATCTTAACGAGATTGGGCTTGTTGATGAACAAGGCGCCTGCTTGAGCTTTGTCCTTCCAACGAGCGATTTCTCGTTCGTCCATGGAGTAAAAACTAGCACTCAGCAACATGGGCGTAGCGTTTTGTATTTCATCAGCGTCATCCAGATTCTCTGCTCTAACGATGCCGAGAACTGGCGCAGAATATGAAGCTCGATGGAACCAAGAACCAGGCTTAACACCAATGCGAATGCCTGGTGACCAGAGATTGGGATTACCTGGCGTTGCGTCAGGTTTCAGAAGCCATTCTTCACCAGCATCCAGTTCAGTCAGTGCTACGAGGTTGTTGGCTTCAGGTTCTTGAATGAGAGGGGTGATCACGCTAGAAGGCTGCGTGGCAACGCCCACCTTGAGACTTCCTACGGCGTCGCGGAGTTTGCGGAAGAAGGCCGGGTTGTCATACACAGAGGCTTCCACAATGGCCAAGTTGACCGAATGATCCTTCTGCCCCGAATAGGAGAAGGCACTTTGGACTAAGCCTCGTACGGCTTGGTCGAGATCGGCCGTGGCCGAGATCACGACGGTGTTCTTGCCCTTGGTGAGAGTCTGCAGATTGTAGTTTGGACGCAGATCCAAGAACTTCTGTCCCATTTCATAGGGAGCGGAGAGAATGGCCCCTTTCAGCTTTTCGTTGACGATGAGTTTCTGACCAATTTCGTTAGGCAGAATGGGGACAAACTGAAGGACATCCTTGGGGATACCTGCAGACCAAAAGGCTTCGACGACTAAGCGACCCACAGATACGCTTTGCGGAGCGGGCTTGAAGATCACTACGTTGCCGGCGAGCAACTCAGAAATGATGCATGCTACGGGATGCGAGTAAGGGGAATTCCACGAAGCCATGACGCAAACGGGACCCAGAGGCGAGGCCTTAATGCCGTCCTTCCATGCGCTTTGCTCAAACCCTTTAACGTAGAATCGGCTGAGATCGATCGCTGTGCTGACTTCACGATCAGCTTCGATAGGACTCTTGCCGACGTCCTGAGTGATGGTTGCAAGAGCTTCTCCACGTTGCTTGATCAGGCTAGCCGTGACTGCTTTTAACTTTTTAGCACGTTCGGCAATGGAAAGATTTCCCCACTGCTTTTGCGCTTTGCTTGCGACCTCGATCGCCTGGTTGGCTTGGCTATGGTCAGCGTAGGCAAACTTGTAAATGACGTCGCCACCTTGCGAGGGCGAGCGACCAATGCCCCAAAGTTGGCTGAAGGCGTCTTGTCCGCCAATGTTAAGTGCGATTTCTCGCACAGGCAATGACGTGACGGCATCCAGATTCTTCATGAGCCATTCGCTATGGCGAGGAAGAGCCCAATCCGTTTCAGCATCGTTTCCTACGTCAGAATTGTCAGCGTTGGTTGCAGCGGTTTCAGAAGTGCGGTCTTGGGTGCGACGAGAGGCAAATGGGATTTCTCTCATCATGCGCGCGGATTTCAGGAACTGCTTCTTCTGACTGTCCCAACTAGGAGTTCCAGGAACCATGCCCAGAACATCACGCAAGAAATGTTTTTCGCCCGTGCACTCGTTGAGACGACGCACCAGGTATGAGAGGGCGGAAAGGTAATCTTCTTTCACGACCACGGGAGTGTACAGGACCAAGTCCCCCGTGATTTGGAGCAATACCCGAGCTATAGGATTGGCCATGCCTTCCGACATCTCGATGTCCACTAGGTTCGTGACATCATTCTTTTCGCGCAGAAGGAGAGCATAGCTCAGATCAAACAGGTTATGGGAGGCGACGCCAAGGCGAACATACTTGGCATTGTCGGGCATACACCCATATTGCATCATCCGCTTGAAGTTGGCATCAGTCATTTCCTTGTCGGGGAAGGCTGCATTCGGCCAATTGTGGCTAGCAGCTTCCACGCGTTCCATCGCTTGAGCTGTGCCTTTGACAATGCGGATGTGGATGGGGACGCCCCCTTGATCGACACGTTCCTTAGCCCATGCCGACAGCTTCATCTGTTCTTCCCAAGATTCGGGCAGATAGGCTTGCAGAACAATCCCTGCTTCGAGGTGCAGGAATTCTTCTTCCATCAGCGTCCTTTTGAAGGCCTCACAGCTCAGGTGCAAGTCGCCAAATTCCTCCATGTCCAGGCAGACAAACTTAGCTTTGCCAGAGCCATTGGACTGGCCGACGCTTTGTTTTTGAGCAGTGCGATAGAGGATGCGAAGTCGTTCTTGTACCTGACGAATGCTATCCTCTTGGGCGCTGTGGTTGATTTGACTGAAAATTGAAGAGAGCTTGACCGAGACAGCCTCGCAAAGTGGGTTACAGAGAAGCTCGACCACATGATCGAGGTGGCGATGGGCTTCCGTCTCACCCAACACCGCTTCACCCACGAGATTGACAATGGGGCGATAGCCCGCCTTGATGCGTTTTTTGAGGTGCTTGGTGAGCTTGTTTCTTTCTGCAGGGAAGACAAGAGAGTGGCTGATCGATTTGATCTTCATCAGAGCCAGAGCACTAATAGGAGCTGGCAGAGTTTCGGAAAGTCGGTAGACCACATTCATCTTGAACTTGTCCCAAGATGACGTGAACTGCGATACGTCATAGCCGTCAAGGAGGAAGCGGAACAGATCAGCTACTCGCTCTGGGGTTTGTGGGCGAGGCAAGCGGTCGGCAAGATTGACAGCCAAGGCACGACCTTCCTCAGACTTCAACAATTTGCCCATGAAGGCTGCTTGCCGTTTCTCCGACAGCATCATCCCCTCATTGGCAAGGCGCATCAAATGATCAGCAAGTTCTGTCGCCTTCAGTGCTAGCGTCTGTTCATCCCAGTCAGCTTGGTGGGCTCGGGCTATCAAATCAGCGCTAGACGTGTCATTCATATCTTGGATCAGCTTACAAAATGACATCCTTGCCTAGCAAGCCGATTTTCCTTGATGGATCAGCTTCTGTACTGCTAGATTTTTCAGAATTTTCCTGTCTGGAGAGGCCATGGGAAGTGAGTCCAGTTGGGAGAGGCTGACGAACTGTTCTCCGTTGCGAGCTTGGGCTGCATCTAAGGCCGAATCCAAGTGGTGCAAGTAACGAGTGATCTTATAGCGTGTCACTGAGTACGTTTGACGGGCAATTCGCTCCCCTTGTTTCACCTCATTTTCACTTCTTTGAGGGAAGCGATACATGCCTTCGTGGCGCTGGCCTTCCTGTTGTTTGACCAAGAGTAAAGCACCCTTTTGTATGACAAAAATATCGTGATGCGTTTCCTTCGTCACCGACACCTTAGGCGTTTTGACGGGCAAACTCTCTGGATCGGGGCATTGACAGTGCGCACGAACGGGACACAACAGACATTCAGGAGAAGTCGATTTGCAGAAGCGTTGCCCGAGTTCCATGATGGCAGAATTGAAACTGCGCGCATGTTCAGGATCAACGAGTTCTTCGGCTCTTGCCCACAGGTATTTGCGGCCAGGACCTTTGTCGACGTTTTCTCTGTAGTCATCGAGACGGGTGATGACTCGCTCGACATTGGCATCGACGATGGGAGCGGGTCGATTGAAGGCAAAAGAGAGCAGAGCGCCAGCGGTGTAATCACCAATTCCAGGCAAGGCCAGAAGGAGGGCTTTATCCTCCGGGAAGATTCCTCCGTGGCGTTCCATCACCGCTTTGGCGATCGCTTGAAGTGAGCGGACGCGGCGGTAATAGCCTAAGCCTTCCCACGAGCGCAACGCCTCCTCTTCACTTACCTTGGCAAGGTGGGCAGGAGTAGGGAATTGAGCCATCCAGGCCGAGTAGCGACCCAACACGGTGGGGATGGTTGTTTGTTGCAGCATGATCTCCGAAACGAGAATGTACCAGGGATCAGTGGTGTCTCGCCACGGATAGCTTTTCCCCTCACGCTCAAACCAAGAGACGAGGTCGTGCCTGAATTGTTCGATTGTGCTTGTGGAGCGCATAATTAGGAAAGAGCGTCGTGCATCGCCTTAATATCAGCCTTGATACCAAACCAGTGTTCAAAGGAGAGAGCACCTTGGTAGATCAACATGCTGAGACCATCAGAAACCTTCGCGCCTCGTTCGCGAGCCTGAATTTGCAGAGCTGTTTCATGGGTAACGATATCGTAAACCAAGTGCTTGGATGTGATCAGTTCGGCAGGAATGGGAGAGGGATCCGTTGGCTTGAGACCTAGGCTCGTGGCATTGATGATGAGGTCAGCATCTGCTATGGCCTGAGCCAATTCTTCAGAGCCAAAGGTGCAACAGTGAAGCGACGTTGCATTTGCACCCTGAAGTTGGTCATAGATAGGTTGAAGCTTTTCCATACTGCGCCCAACTAACGTGAGATTGGGGCATTGATGCAGAACGCAAGTGTGTGCGAGAGCAACTCCTGCGCCACCATTGGCGCCTAATAGGACGACATTCAGATCCTTGAGATCCACGGAGAAAGTCTCCTTGATTGCTTGCGCAAATCCTGGGCCATCCGTGTTGAACGATGTCACTTTGTTGTCACTAAAGACCAATGTGTTAGCAGCTCCTGTTGCTAGAACAAGGGGATCACTTGACTCTGAAAGATGGGCGGCTTGCGTCTTATTAGGAACTGTAATGTTGGTTCCTACAAAACCGTTGTCTCTCAAGAAGGTGATGGTTTCTTCCAATTCTTCCGGCGGAGAGTCGATTCGTATATAGCTCACAGGAAGTTCGGCTACGTCCAATGCGGCTTGTTGCATTTGTGGCGAACGCGATTGAACAATGGGATGTCCAATCACAGCTAGCTTAGCTGGCTTCCCTGATACGGTTGGAATTCCTTCTCTCTTAAGATCTTCTAGTGTGTAAAAGTTGTTCATTCGCGAGTTTCTAATAGGAGAACAACGCTAGTTTACCTACTCTCATGCGCTCTGTCGAGTTGACCAAGGAATCAGAAAGTGTAGAAAATTTTCACTTTTGTTAGTAATTGATTGTCAATGTATTGTGATTTTGTGTGAGAAAAAGATGAAAAAAGATGGTGAAAAGTTATTGA
>CAYNVM010000030.1:0-17302 GCA_964400645.1 uncultured Akkermansia sp.
AAGAGACTACTCTCGTTTCCCACGAACGTCAATAACTTTTCACCATCTTTTTTCAGATTATTTTGAACGATCGTTCATAACACATTGATATTCTTCTTATTTACTAGGTGAAATTTTTCTTAACCGTGGCTCGTTTTTACCAGATTTTTCTAAGATTTGACGGCTCTTTGCTCCGTTTTTCGATCGTTTTGAGTAAAATCTGCGTTGAATAGATGCTTGGATACGCTTTTTGCGTCGCTCAGCGATCGAATTCCTGAATAAACGGAGTCGTTCAGAGCGTTGTTCCTCCTTCATCCAGAGTCGGGAAAGAGCCGAGGTGATCAAACTTGTCGGGATGGCAATCAGAGCCACACCGACGATGAGTACAGCACTCGTAAAGAGCTTACCTAATGGGGTGATAGGAATAGCATCTCCATACCCTACCGTCGTTAAAGACTCGACCGCAAACCACAGACCATCAAGTACAGAGCCGAAATGCTGAGGTTGGGCTTTTCCCTCCGCAAGGAAGATTCCCAGGGACAGGAAATAGAGCAGGAACGAGAAAAGAGAAACGAAGAAAAGAAGTTCCTTGCGAATCGACCAGAACGCGTGTTTCAGAATGGGAACGCGTTCGTTGAAACGTGCTAGCTTGAAAATGCATAGGATTTGAACAATGCGGAGATCATTTGCTACTTCCATGGGGCTGACGCCAAAAATGATGAGGAACACAGGCAGGGAGACAAGGAAGTCAATAATGCCCATAATGCTGAAAAGATAACGACGCCGAGGTTTGGAAAGGAGAAGCCGAATAATGAACTCCAAAGGGAAGAAGAGTTGAATGGTTGCATCAAAGAGAGCAGCTAGTTCTGAAAGCGTTGGTTCTAGGCGGTCAAAAGCCGGAATACCAATCAATGTGAAAGAAACGATCCAAAGCAAGATCACCCACCGAATCACTCGTTCCCACGATCCCAAATAAGCAACGCCGTTTTTTCTCATTCTTCTGAGAATCGTGAGACGGAATAAATGCTCAACATCCCAGTGTGTTCGTTACCATCTGATGACAAACATAGAATCATGGCAAAAACAAGCCTTGCATGGGCATCGATCTAGTGGTCTGCTGACGACTCCACCAACATGCCAGCTTGCCTTATTCCATTTCTTGGGACACTAGCACTGCTCCTTACCTTTGTAGGAGTTGTGCCACCGGCATCTGGCGCCTCCGCTCAAGTAGGTTGGTCTCAATTCCTCGCCCAGTCATTGTTGCCTCAGGCTGAAATAGCATGGGACGAAGAAAAGGCCATACGCCAACGCAAGACTCAGGCCTCACTAGGTTCTTCTTCTCGCAAGTTGGTACAACACCAACAACGGATCTTGGGGCATATTGTCCAACACACCGAACATGAGCAGGAGTGGCAACACAGTTCCTATGGGGTCTTCGCTGAATTCAGTGATCGTCCATTTTCCATCTCACACGAGCCAACGTTACTTGCTAGCGTTCACGGCACGGACGAGCTACCCCTCTCTAGCCTATTATCTGGGCTAATTTCCTACCACGACGTCCATCCTTGCTGAATCTGGGTTGAAAATATTTCCAGAGCTTTTGAGCTCTATCCAATTCCTCCCGTTCAACGAACGAGAAGAGCTTTTCATTCCCATTTGAGGAGCCTAGTGACTCCTCGTTCCTTACATTCAGCAAAATCACATGTTCTCTTTTATCACCAATCTATTTGGGAGCAAAAATACGCGCGAATTACGCCGTTTGGCTCCCGTCGTCGCTTCTATCAATCGCATCGAAGAAAGCCTCAACGCTAAGAGCGATGAGGATCTGATCAACAGAACACGAGGATGGCAGAAGTACCTGCACAGCATGCTGCCTGTATCACTGCCAGCCATTCACGAAATCAATAAAGCAGATGACCAACAACTGACCGCATGGGCTCAAGAGTTCGAAGGTAAATTCGCTCAGTTGCGAGCTGATATTTCATCGTTACCCAAGTCTGTGTCTGCCACGCCCAGTGGTATTATCGAAGCGCAACGAAGCTTTGAGCGAGTGCAAGGTCAATTCCCAGCTCTGAGAGCTCGCTACCTCGATCAAATTCTTCCTGAAGCTTTTGCCACTGTCAAAAATGCAGCACGTCGGCTCTGCGGTAAAACGGCAGATGTCTGCGGGCAAACATTGACTTGGGACATGGTTCACTTTGATACCCAGTTGACGGGAGGGATCGCCTTGCACAGGGGCTACATTGCCGAAATGGCAACAGGCGAAGGGAAGACCTTGGTATCTACCCTGCCCGTTTACCTGAATGCTTTGACGGGCTTGGGCGTTCACATGGTCACTGTCAACGACTACTTGGCTCGCCGTGACAGCCAATGGATGGGCTTTCTCTACTCGTTCTTGGGTCTGACGGTTGGTTGCATCGAAAATCAAATGCCCGACGACGAACGTCGCAAGCAATATCTCTGTGACATCACTTACGGCACTAACTCTGAGTTTGGCTTTGACTACTTGCGCGACAATGGGATCGCCACCAGTCTCGACGAGCAAGTTCAACGGGGGCACTATTTTGCCCTCATCGACGAAATTGACTCGATTCTCATCGATGAAGCCCGAACACCACTCATCATTTCTGGAGCAGCCACGGCAGGCGACGAGACAAGTTTCCTCAAAGCAAAAGGTCCTGTCTCTGAGTTGTACAAGAAACAAACGTTACTGTGCAACGAACTGGTCGCCCAAGCCCAGCATGAATACGAAGCAGGACACGAAAAAGAAGCAGGGCGTCTGCTGTTCAAGGTAAAGTTGGGGCAACCTAGAAACCGCATGTTCATGCGTCTCATGGAGAATCCTGATCTCATGCGACTCGTCGAAAAAACTGACATTCGCTTTCACCGTGGCGCAAGCAAGCAACCTCTGGTAACGCTCAAGGAAGAGCTTTACTTTGTCGTCGACCGCAAGCGCCGCGAAGCAGAACTCATGGAGAAAGGGCGTAAGTTCCTCTCACCAGGCAATCCGAATTCATTTATCATTCCCGACGTATCACAGCGAATGCAGGAAGCACCACGCCCAGGGGAAAGCCGCGACGAACAGTGGGCGCGCGTTCAAAATGAACTCGCTGAAGAAGCCTCAAATCTTCACTCAATCAACCAGATGCTCAAGGCCTACTGTCTCTTTGAGAAAGATGTCGATTACGTTGTGCGCGATGGAGAAGTCATCATTGTTGATGAACACACAGGACGAGAAATGCCAGGACGACGTTGGTCAGATGGCCTTCACCAAGCCGTCACTGCTAAGGAAGGACTGGAACCTGAAAAGGACAACATCACCTATGCAACCATCACCATCCAGAACTACTTCCGGATGTACACCAAATTGGCAGGCATGACGGGTACAGCTGAGACAGAAGCCGCCGAATTTCACGATATTTACAAGCTCGACGTTCTTCCAATTCCCACGAACAAGCCATGTCGAAGAGTTGACCTTAATGCTCTCATTTTCAAAACTCGTCGAGATAAGTATGTGGCGGCTATTGCTCGGATTCGCGAGATTCATGCCAAGGGGCAGCCCATCCTTGTGGGGACAGCAAGCGTTGAAGCCTCAGAAACCTTATCGCGCATGATGCAACGGCTTCACCTGCCCCACGTGGTGTTGAATGCCAAAAACCACATGAGTGAAGCAGAAATTGTTTCTCGAGCTGGTCAGAAAGGCGCCATCACCATTTCAACGAACATGGCGGGACGTGGTACCGACATCAAGTTGGGCGAAGGAGTAGCTGAATTAGGAGGGCTCTTTGTACTGGGAACGGAGCACTACGAATCGCGCCGCATCGACCGACAACTTCGAGGTCGCGCAGCACGCCAAGGAGATCCTGGAGTGACCCAATTCTACATCTCTTTGGAAGACGACCTTTTGAGGCACTTTGGCGACGTCGACGAGTCGAGTCGGATGATTGAAGAAGCAGAAGAAGAACCAACTCGGCAACGGATTCCTACCAGTGCCACCGTTGAGAATGCGCAGCGACAAATTGAGCAGCGCAATTACAGTTGGCGCAAGCACGTGCTTGATTTCGACGATGTCATGAACACTCAGCGAGAAGTCCTCTATGGCCTTCGCAATGAGATCCTTAAATCTGAGCAACCACAGTTGATTCTCTTCGACCTGCTCGACGATATGTTGCCAGACCTAGTTGCGAGCCATTCCAAGAGGAGCCACGGAGGCTTTGACACCGACCGACTCTTCGGATGGTTGGCTTCCACCTTTGGTCTGACGTTGTCCGATGAAGAAATCCCTGATGACTTGCGCTCCGAACAAACCAAGTTACCACAACTAGTCGGCTTCATATCAGAAAAATTGAAAGGAGCCTACAGTGGCATCAACCAACTTCTACCTCCCGCCTTTGCAGCATACTTCCAGAGGTCGCTCATGCTGAGCGTCATTGACCAACACTGGCAAGAACACCTCAGTAGCATGGAAGAATTACGCGATGGAGTGAACCTTCGATCTCAAGGACAACGTAATCCATTGGTTGAGTACAAGAAAGATGCCTACCAACTCTTTGAACAACTGATGGCTACCGTTAATGAAGAAATCCTCGTCAATTCATTCCGCCATGCGACTCAAATTGATCGTGGAGACCTCAATGAACAAAGCCCAGATGACCTAGAAGGACTTCCTGCTGATCCCCGACGCAATGTCACCGCATTAATTGGCTAGAGCAAATACCTTGCGAGGAATTCACCTCATCCGTCTCCAGAGGCATCCGCTTCTGGAGACTTTTTATCCCAAGATGGGTTGGAGAAATTTTCTGAATTCAGCTTCCTTCTGCTCTCGAGTCCACATCGCTGCCGCTGGACTTGTCGAGGGCAATTGAATGACAGGAATCCGTTGGACAAGATCTGGAAAATAACGTTTGAGGAGACGCATTGCCGTTCCACCATTGCATCCGATGCGTTCAAGATTCGGGCTCTGCGCTACCAAATCAGCGATGTCGTTGACCGTCACATTGCGAATGGAACTATCGAGACTACCAGGACGGCTTGCCGAAGCAACGACATCCCAAAGAGCAATGCGATGAGCGACGAGTTGGGAAAGCTTATCGTCGTAAGGCAGTGTAGCATCAATGCCTAGCAAATGCTCCATGATAGGCCAAAAGGCATTTCGTGGATGAGCGTAATAGCGGTTCATCCGCAACGACTCGTCACTGGGAAGAGAACCCAGAATAAGGAGACGGGCATCCGCTTGCCAAACTCGCCCAAAAGACGACTTGAGCACCTGAGCCTCTCTGGAAGAAGCCTTATTCATGAAGAAAAACCACGACCTTCTTTAAGAACGGCGGAACAGTTGGAATGACGTTCGAAGAGCTGTTGAACCATAGAAGTTCACAGAAACAAGTCTGATGTACTCAAGGACGAGATCCATGGCCACTGTACGAGTTTTCTCTTCTTTGAGTTTATTCCTCAAAACAAGCAAATCCAACATGCTAGGTTCCCCCGTACCAATGACTTCTTTGAATTCCCTCACAATATCCTGCTTGCATCCCTGAACTAAAGGAGCAACAGCATCTGCCGACGATTTATCATTCACCTGCTTCAAGAGAGAAGTCACTTGTTGGACACGGTCAACTTGATTGATCACCGCCTGACTATAGGGAGTACATTGCGTCAACGTTAGAGGAGCCATACTTGCCACACCAACAACTACCCCTACAGCCATTCGTTTCATTCCGTCTTTCATATATGGATTCTCTATAGTTCTAACATCAGAAAAAGCTAAACGTCTTACTTCTCCAGGATTTTCATCCATGCCTTCCACTGTCTTTCAAGACGTTTCACCTTCGTTGATGAGGACCTGAATAAACTGTCTGCACCGCTACGAGCTAACTTCTTATCGCCCGTCAAATAGGAGAAGGCAATAGCATCAAATTGGCGATTTAGCTTCTCATTGGCATCCAAATCCGAGCTTCTCAACACATTGGTATGCAATCGGACCATAGCCTCGGGAGTCAAGTTCTTCAGAGGTAACTCCAGTTCATCTCCATCGAATGGCTTCACCTTCATTTTATCTCCCTTCATGGAAAGGAGTTTGCAAGAGCTACCGTCTTTCATGCGGACAAGAACAAGTCTCTGTGCGCTAATAACTTGATGGACTCCATCTACTGTATTTTTTAGGAATCGTTCAGCTAGTCGTCCCATTGCAAATAACGTACGGGCTTCTTGCTTGAACATTGAGTCATTGTCGCGAATGTATTCCCATTCTTCCATCGCCTTGGCGAAATCCCAGTCCTCAGCCAACTGATCAAGTACAGACTGGCAAGTGGCCAATTTCTTATTGAGGATTTTGTCTTCCTCAGGAGGAGTAGGAACCTCAGCTTCAGGTGCTGCCTGATTCTTGGCTTCGTCAGTAGCCGCCTTTTTCGCTTCCTCTTGCTTCTTAATTTCTGAGGCCAATTCGGACTCAACTCGTTTCAGATTCAATCCCAAGGTCCTAACCAGATTGGTGAAATGCGCTCCTGGTGTCGGGCTTTTTTGCCTGGATAAATTCTCCCACGCCTTTTTTTTGGCATTAAATTCGGGCACCTGCTTTTCAGGCATATTCTGAACTTTGACAATAGCCTCAGCAGCCTTAGCGTATACCTCAATAGATGTGAGCCACATCGTAGCTGTTTTGTCCTTCTTAGCCAGTTCCTTGAGGTCCTTGAAATACTTCAGTGCTTTATCAGGATGTTCCTGCACCCATGCATTCAGGCCATGTCCTACGAGTTGTAGAGCCGCCATGTGATTTTCAGCGCTAACCTCAGTTGCTGAAGGTTGGGATTCAGGCATGTCAGGGTTGAGTTTCTGGAGCATGGAAGCTATCTGAACGACGCTCGACGAAACCTGCCCAGGATCGAGCTTCTTGATATCCTCTAGCAATGAAGACCTCTCAACTTTGGCATGGGCTTCATTCCCTAAGATCTGAGAAAGCAAATAGACGTGAAGACGAGCCCAAACGCGTGTTGTTGTCGGACAAGATTCCTCCTCACCTAAAGCCTGATACAGGCTACGAGCTCCTTCGATATTGTTGTTCCGGAGCTGATTTTCCGCCCTCTTATAGAGTTCCCCGACCTGTTCACGAGTCATCTCCGCGGACATAGGTTCCTCAGGTTCAACGTCGGTTGCGACGGGTGGAGTTTGATGGACAGGTTCAGGCTTTTCATTGAGCTTGATGACACCCCATGTAACTGCGCCCACTGCAACGAGAACGCCACCAACCACAGAAATCATCTTCTTCTGTCTCGCCTTGCGAAGCAGAGCACTTCGCTTTTTATACATGGGCGAATCGAGATTCTTGCTTTCCTTATTCAGGATACGCAAGGCACAGACAAGTTCCTCTTTGAGCTCGGCATAATTGCTAAAGCGATTGTCCGCCGAGAACTCCATCATCTTCTGTACAACCTGAGCTGTATGAACAGAAACCTCTGGCGCCACCTCGCGAAGCGTTGGCAAGTTGCGCTTGATGTTCACCAATGCTGAGGTCGATGTCGGAATCGTCTCGAAAGGAGGCTTGCCTGCTAAAATTTGGAAGAGCGTCACACCAAGCGCATACATGTCCGAGCGCAAATCTTCAGGCAGTCTCATAAGAGCTTCTGGAGAAGCGTAATAAGGAGTCACCCACAGTTCCTTTTCCGTGTCCTGTTGCGTTTGAAGAAGCGAAAGGCCGAAGTCTACGATTTTGGCTTTGCCGTGGGAATCGACAATAATATTGGCAGGTTTGATGTCACGGTGGAGAACACCCACATCCCAAGCAGCCTGAAGCCCATCCACTGTTTGAATCATTAATCTCAGAGCCTCCGCTTCGGGAATGGGTCTTTCCTTCAACTTGATTGTCGTCTCCAAGTCATGTCCGTCGATCAACTCCATGGCGATAAAGACGGAGCCATAGGCTCGCCCTACCGTGTAAATCTTGACGATATTCTCGTGAACAACTTTCGCCATGATCTGAGCTTCTTGCTCAAAGCGAAGGACTCGTTCTTGTTGCTCAGAGTACGTCTCATTGAGGATTTTCAATGCGACGATGCGATCAAGAACGACATCACGAGCTTCAAAGATCTCGCTCATACCCCCTTGGGCAATACGTCCCACAATCTTGTAGGTACCCAACTGATCATGGACATGCGTCGCTTCATGACAATGGGGGCAGGCCACCTTCGCATAAGGGCGTAGTCCTTCAATGTTCATCAACGTACCACAATGAGGGCATGCAATGACTTCTGGGAGAACGTCAGATTCTGAAGGTGGGCAACTCATGAGGGCGTCACATCCTTAGCATTCTAACAAAAGAGGAATGCCTTATACAGCACTTATTTCACCAATAGCCCTGCAATCCGCAAGGGAATAAACTATGTGAATAATTCGCGTTTACTCGCAACTTATTCACATTACTCACTCACCCGGGGACGGAGAGATTGAGCTTTTGTCACAATGGCCACGCCAAGGAACACAAGAAGAACTGCGGCAATTTTGAGAAGGCCAAAATGATCCATCCCCCAAAAGACGGCGAGAGAAGAAGCCAAAATGGGCTGGCTATAGTTATACATACTCACTGCCGTGGGTTTGAGCCGTTGTTGAGCATAGGCCAAGAAGATGTAGCTGACAAAAGTTGCCATCACGACAACGTATAAAATAGACCAGATAGCCTCCGCAGAAAGTGCAGAATAGTTGATCTTGCTCAGCTCAATGTACGAAAGAGGAGAACAAACCAAAGCGCCAAAGGTAAACATCCAACGCATCAAAGTCCATGGGGAGTACTTTGACATCACTCCTTTGAACATAACAAAGTAAACAGCCACACTGCACTGAGAGCCAAGGCAAAGCAAATCGCCTAGGACCTTATTTTCGCCCAGAGCTGCAGGCGCTTTGGCACTGCTTGTAATCAGCAAAATGGCACCCACCGCACAAGCAGCAACTCCGAGCATTTTGATGCCAGTCACCTTCTCGCGCAATACAACGGCGGCCAGGAGCATCGTAAGGATAGGCGTTATGGTTGTGATAATTGAAGCATCCGCTGGCGAAGTATAACCAACGCCGACAACGTAGACCATCTGGTTACAGACCACACCAAACATGGCTGCTCCAAAGATTTTAAGGATATCGCCACGCTCTACACGTTCACGGGGGCTCCATGGATAAACAAGCCAAAAGAGGAGAGCAGCACCAACAAGACGCATCGAAGACAGAGCAATGGGGCCAATGTCGCCCAGTTGCATTGTCAACTTACAGATTGGCGACATAACTCCCCAAATAAGGGCAGTCACCGCCATAGCAATGTGCCCTTTGATGACTTCTCTTTCCATAAATAGCTCGGATGAGCAGGCGCGGATTGTCTCGCTTCACCAATTGAATGCAAGTGTTTTTTCAATGGGCTAAAGCTCCACAAAAAAGCCCTCCAAAATGACGCTCATCTGGAGGGCAAAAGTGTCAGCTCTTTTCAGGAATGACCTCATTAATGCATGCCAAGGCATTCAACGTTCTCGGGTAACCGAGCCACGGCAACAGCTGAGTTGTAGCTGCGATCAGGATATCCTTCCCATTGCCAACGCTCACGTTGCCCATTATATGCCCTTTGACTTGAGGCTCACATCCCCCTAAAGAAATCAACATCGAAAATGTAAGTAACTCTCGCATAGCCGGGTCGAAGACACTTCTAGTTTGATAGTCGCCGAAGCAGTTAGCTGAGAGAAATGTTTGTATGTGCTTTTGATTTGCAGGGGCAGTTTCGTGCATCTTTGTGATCATCTCTCCAAAGATTGATTTTTGGAGGGCAAGTCCCTGCTCGAATCGAGTCGTTCTGTCAACTGTATCCTTAGCATCCAATGGTAAAGATATTCCCTGCTCCTCCATAATCTTATTAGCAACGCTCAAGAGATCAGAGACTCGAGCAATGCCAACGTAAGGAACGGCATGGTAAATGACCTCACGTAATTCTTCAGGACTAATTTTATTGTGTAATCCAGCCCTGAAGAGGTTGGCAAATTCTGTGGGTGTGTTCTGAGCGATCGTCGTCGCCAAGGTAATAAGAATCCGAGTTTTGCGGTCGAGCTTTCCGATTTGTTGGACGTCATCTAAAGCGAAGTTGTCTATGATTGTTGCCAATTCAGGATCGGTAACAGCAAGAGGAGATGGGACTCCATACCATTCGGCTCGGTTGACCTGAGCTTGAGGAGTTATTTGAGTATTCATAGAAGGAGTTGCCGTAGCGAAACCTACCACGGAAAAAGCAAGCAGAGAAATGCCTTTAAGAAGAGACAAATGCATAACAGATTAGAGGTATGTTCGACCACTCCAACGAAATGCCTGTAAATTTATGACAAGAATGAGTCCTTAGTGTTGACCCCAAGGACTCATAACTCGCTCTATCAACAGGCGACCTCATTAGAGGCACATCTCAAAGATGCGTTCGATATCAGTTTGTTTGAGAGGTTTAAACCCAGCAAGCACACCATCAGAACAAGACTTCTTCGCCATGATTGCGAAATCGCTTTTCTTGATGCCGACTTCTGTGAATGTGCTCTTGAGCCCAAGAGTCTTAAAGAAGAAATCGGAAAGGCGACGAATGCTTTCTTGTGCAATATCCATAGGAGGCAAGCTAGCATCTATACCGAAGACATTCGTACCGAACTGAACGTACTTGCTAACAGTCGTCTCATCCAAGCAGTATTCCAACCAACGTGGGGTCAAAATTGCCAAGCCTAATCCGTGCGTAATATCATAGATAGCAGAGAGTTCATGCTCCATTGGGTGGCAGCTCCAAGCCTGGCGCTTACCTCCATCAATAAATCCATTGATGGCCCATGAGCTTGTCCACATAAGGTTTGCCCTGGCCTCATAGTTATCAGGTTCCACCATAGCAATAGGAGCATATTTTAGGACAGTCTTCAGCATGCTCTCCATGCAACTATCAAGCAGGAACAGATCTTGATTCATGTTGAAGTAAACTTCCATGATGTGCGACATCATATCGACCGCCCCACACGCCGTCTGGTAAGGGCTAACTGTGTAGGTCAACGTAGGATCAAGGAATGAAACCTTAGGCAACATCGGGGCTTCCATTCGCCCGATTTTATCTGACGTTTCAGGATTACTGATCACACCTCCACAGTCCATTTCAGATCCAGTCGCAGCTAAGGTCAGAATCGTCACAATGGGCAGAGCTTTTTCAATGGGAGCCCAATGAGAATCAAGGAAGAGCCATGGATCATGATCTACACAAGCTCCTGCCGCCATAAACTTGGAAGCATCAATAGTAGAGCCACCTCCGACAGCCAAAATGACATCGATGTGATGATCTTTGCAAAGCTGAGCCCCTCTACGAACAGAATCAATGCGCGGATTTGGTTCAATTCCTGATAATTCTACGACCTCAAATCCACCTTTACGGAGCTCCTCCATCACGCGATCGTAGAGACCAATCTTCTTAATTGACCCTCCACCATAAGTCAGAAGGACTCGCTTCCCGAACTGCCCCAAGGCTTCGCCTAAATGGCCGAGTTGGTTTTCTCCAAAATAGACCTTAACTGGAATATCGTAGATAAAATTATTCATGTCTTTACTAGTAAGAGAATGGTTTCAGATTGCTACAATTAATAGTAATTCCAATTGGTTATCACACATCAGTTTTAGCCATATCAAGTCCTTCCCATCAAGGGGTAGACACATCCAAGCTAGCCCATGAACATGCAGTGATCTCCATCGCTTAGAATACTACTTTGTCCCATGCTAGTCGATAGATAGATTCCAGTTTCCCCTACCAAAATTACTGAAGGGCAATTGATTTGTCTCTCGGAGAAGTGAAGCGTCCGCACGTATCGCTACGTTCAGACGCTTTCTTATTTTTGCTCTACCGGAAGTGAATACTTCCACATGACTAGACAAAGATATCAGAGGCCTGTTCACAGAGCTTGTGTCATACAGAAGCTGACTCGGGAATTCTCTATGAGATGAATATGATCCGTGTTGATTCAACGAGGAGTTTCATTTAGCGTGTTCGCATGTCTCGCTACCATGGAGAACAAGTTCTCGTCGTACCTCGCTCAGCTTTTGAAGAGCAAGGCTATTTCCAAGGCACTCAAACGGGTGCAGACAAATATATTAATGCTCTGATGCAACCTGGCATCGCCCAGTTTATGGATCGCGAGGCAGCTGAACAGGACCCGTCCTTCAAGCAGATTATCCCTTACGGTATCTTCCGCTATAATGGCAAAATTCTCCACTACACTCGCGGAGGTTCCAGTGGAGAAGCTCGTCTTCACGACAAAGGATCACTGGGAATAGGAGGCCACATCAACCCCATCGATAATCAAGATCACACCATGGGAATTGCTACCTACATGGCTGGCGTAGAACGCGAAGTCAGTGAGGAGATCACCATCAACGGATCCTTCTCTCAAAAAGTAATCGGAGTCATCAATGATGACAGTAATGATGTAGGTGCCGTGCACTTAGGAGTCGTTCACCTCTTTGAACTGAGTACAAACGATGTCACCTCTAATGAATCCGCTTTAGCTAACCTTCAGTTTCTTAGCCCTGACGAGCTCATGCAACCGACTCTTTATGACAAGTTGGAAACTTGGTCACAACTAGCACTCCAGCTTTTAAAAGAAAGCCACGCTTAAAGATTGTCATCGCAAAAGAAAGTTCTATCGTTCCTCTAACCAATTCAATTAGTCGCCACCAAACGACTTACCATTTCTCAAATCATGAATACGACACTCAAACTCCACGGCCTTGTTGCCGCAACACACACTCCGTTCCATGCTGACGGATCATTGAACCCCAACAGTGTTGAAGCACAAGCCAAGCACCTTGCTAACCAAGGGATCAAGTTGGCCTTCATCACAGGCAGTACTGGTGAATCCTCCTCAATGCAATTGGCAGAACGCAAGGAAATCTACGCTGCTTGGAAAGAAGCTGGCGAAAAATATGGTATCGGCGTGATTGCTCACACAGGTAGCAATAGCGTTTGGGATGCCAGAGAATTGGCCGCTTATGCTCAAGAATTGGGCCTGCTTGCTACAGCTTCCTTGGCTCCTTCCTACTATAAGCCAGCTACGGTTCAACGCCTGGTTGATTGCTGTGCATTTGCTGCTTCTGGCGCACCTGACCTTCCTTACTACTACTACGACATTCCTGTTCTGACTGGCGTACGCTTCAATCCAGTCGATTTCATTAAGTTGGCCAAGGAACAAATCCCTAACTTTGCAGGCATTAAATTCACTAACCCTGACTTGGCTCTCTATCAAACAACGTTGAACTATGATGCCGAAGTCGACATTCCCTGGGGTGTTGACGAATGGTTCACAGGCGCACTTTCAGTAGGTTCCAAGGGTGCTGTAGGTAGCTCCTTCAACTTTGCTCCTGCTCTATACCAGAAGTTGATGAAGGCCTATGCTGAAGGTGATGTTGAAACCGCTAAGGATTGCCAATGGAAGTCCGTTCAAATGATCAACATCCTTGCTTCTAAGGGATACATGGGTTGCGCCAAGGCCGTTATGGGTTGGCAAGGTGTTGACCTTGGCCCTGCTCGTCTCCCACAAGGCAATCCAACAGCTGATCAATTGAAGGAACTCCGTTCTGAACTCGAAGCTATTGGTTTCTTCAACTGGGCATTGAACTAAAGCTCTAGTCATATGTCTGATACACTTGATCTAAAGGCATTGGGTGAATTCTATAAGGACCAGTTGCTCAACGACGTTGTGCCTTTCTGGTTTCCCCGTGCTTACGATGAAAAGTTTGGTGGTCTACTCCATTGCTTTGGAGCAGACGGCACTGTCGTCGACACCGACAAATCAGTTTGGGCTCAAGGGCGCATGGCATGGATGCTCCTGACCATGTACCTCAGCGTCGAACGCAATCCTGATTGGCTAAAGTGGGCTGAGAGCGCACTGAACTTCTTAGAAGATCACTGCGTCGATCCTTCCGACGGTCGCATGTACTTCCACGTCGAACAGGACGGCACCCCAATCCGCAAACGTCGCTATGCTTACAGCGAATCCTTTGCTGCTATTGCTTTTGCTGCTCATGCCAAGGCTACTGGCAACAAGGATTCCGAAGCTAAAGCTCGCCACTGGTTTGATCTGTTCACTCGCATGTGCTTTGAACCAGGCATGATGGCTCCTAAGTTTACAGGGGAACGTCCTACAACAGGCCTGGGTACTCGCATGATCACCTTGGTCACCGCTCAAGAAATGCGCAAATTCCTTGGTGAAGATCCTCTCTTCACCCAGTGGATCGACCGTTGCATTGACGATTTGGTCACGCTCTTCATGAAGCCAGACATTCGTGCCGTCATGGAAACGGTCAGTCCAGAAGGCGAAATCATCGACCATTTCGACGAACGAGTACTCAACCCAGGTCACACTATTGAAGGCGGTTGGTTTGTTCTCGAAGAAGCTCGCCAACGTGGTAATGACCCACGTCTCATCAAAATCGGTTGCGATATGATCGATTGGGCGTTCGAACGTGGTTGGGACTCCGAAATGGGAGGCTTGTTCTACTACCGTGACGTATATAATAAGCCAATTCAAGAATACTGGAACAACATGAAATTCTGGTGGCCACACGACGAAGCTCTCATCGGTACATGCCTTGCATACAAGCTCACAGGTGAAGCTCGCTTTGCTCAACGCCATCTTGCCGTCAAGGAATGGGCATTCTCTCACTTCCATGATGACGTCAACGGCGAATGGTATGGTTACCTCAACCGTGATGGTTCAACCTCTAGCACACTCAAGGGAAGCTTGTGGAAGTCCTTCTTCCACCATCCACGTGCCATGTGGACATGCGCCCGCTACTGCGGAGCCATCCAAGACTAATGTCAGTTCATTCACGTTCGTGAATCAAGTTAAGGCTCGAGGGATTTCCTCGGGCCTTTTTTGGCTTTCCAAACTGATACTTTGGTTTCATTATCTCGCCGGCCGATTATGAAGAAGTTGTTCATCTCTCTTGCCGTTTTATTAACCGCAGTTTGCTCACTAGCCCTGGGAGCAGACAACTATACGCCCAGTTATATTGCCGTTGAAGTTAACTCAGGCAGAGTCCTCTACAGTAGCAATGCCGAACAAGTACGTCCCATTTCTAGCTTGTCCCAAGTAGCTACAGCTCTCGTTGCTCTCGACTGGGCCGAACGTACAGGTATTGATCTCAACCGAGTGCTCACGGTTCCTCAAGAAGCCTATGCAATTACGGCAGGCAACCCCATGGATCTTCATCCTGGCGACAGAATCACACTTCGCGATGCTCTCTACTCCACCCTTCTTGGTGCCGACAACGTATCAGCTCTTTCTGTTGCCAACTATGTAGGCCGTGACCTGGTCAACCAACGAGGAGGAGGCGCACCGATTGCAATGTTTGTTCGCGAAATGAACAACTTGGCTAGTGCCATTGGCATGAAGAAAACTCGCTTTGCCATGCCACACGGTTTGGATGCTCAAGGACAAGTATCACAATCCTGTGCTGTTGACTTAGTTTTGTTAGGAACCTACGCCATGCAACGTCCTGCCTTTGCTTATATTGTCGGCATGAAGTCTCGTCGCATCGGAGTTGAAACAGCCATGAACGGATCTAAGTTCTTCGACGTAAAGAACACGAATGCTCTCTTAAGCAACCCAAACGTCGATGGAATTAAAACTGGTAGTTCTCGTCTTTCAGGTCCTTGCCTTATGGTAAGTTGCACTCGCAACGCTATCCCTCGCAAAACGCCCTCTGGCACTGAAAAGATCTACCCTCAACGCATGATCATCGTCGTCTTGGGGACATCTGAACGTTACAAGATAGCTCAATCACTCATCCCTCAAGGCTGGCAAGCATGGAATCGTTGGCTAGATTCAGGAATGAGCATGGCTGATCCTAAAAACTTTTTACAGCTCCAAGCTGCCCAGAATACTTCTCGACAAACCCGCTAGTCATTCTGTATTCTCTCAGTTTGGAATATGAATATAGGAATTTTGAACAGTGGGGGTGACTGCCCCGGGCTGAATGCAGTTATTGAAGGAGCTGTCGGTGCAGCCTCTCAGAAAGGATGGACCGTCTATGGCTTTTATGACGGATTCGAAGGCCTCCTCTCTGATGAAGATCACCCTCGTTACGAAATCCTGACTCCTGAAAGTTGTCGCAATATTCGCTCCTTGGGAGGGACTATCCTAGGTACCGTCAATAAAGGTAACTTTGCTATCAAAGTTGGTGTTGGCCAAAAAGGAGAAATTGAACCTGCTGTCCTCGAGAAAACAAAAGCGACGGTTAAGCGATTGAACATCGAAGCCCTTATCGTTGTGGGAGGAGACGGATCTCAGTCAACAGCACTCCTGCTGTCAGAGATCGGGCTACCAGTTGTTGGAGTGCCTAAAACCATCGACAACGACTTAGGAGCCACAGACGTTACCTTTGGCTTTAACAGCTCCGTGCAGGTTGTGTCAGACTCCATCGACCGCCTGAGGACAACAGCTTCTGCCCACCAACGCATGATGGTCGTTGAGGTGATGGGGCGTCATGCTGGTTGGATTGCTCTAGAAGCAGGTATTGCTGGCGGAGCAGACGTTATCCTTCTACCAGAGATCCCCTTTACTCTCGATTCCGTTGTCAAATCTATCCAAGCTCGCAAGGCTAAAGGTCAACGAGAAATCCTCGTTGTGGTTTCCGAAGGAGCCAAACTCGCCAATGAGCTAATCTTGATTGACGGGAAAACTAAGGGTGAAGTCCGTCTAGGAGGCATCGGCAATGTAATCGCTGCCAAACTCGAAGAAGCGACTGGCATCGAAACTCGAGCCTGTGTTTTGGGACACGTTCAACGAGGAGGTTCCCCCTGTGCCTTTGATCGTATTTTAGGAACGCGCTACGGAGCTTTTGCCATAGATCTCGTCGCTCAAGGCAAGTTCAGCAACATGGTAGCTTTGAGAGGGCAAGAGATGGTTCCCATGACAATCGAAGAAGCAGTAAAAACTCTTCACTTAGTCGATCCCAACTGCCAACTCGTCCAAACCGCCCGAGCTCTTGGCGTGTGCTTTGGTGATTAATCGGCTCATCATCCTATTTTCAAGCCTTGGAGCACTCTCAAGAGCTCCAAGGCTTTTTCTTTTCACACACTTTTTTTACGATACTTGCTAAATTATCTTGCATTGGGGAAACATCTCCTCTATTTTCCCGCCACACCCCACTCTGGGATGCAGAAAAAAATGCAGGGTTAGCTCAGTGGTAGAGCGGCTGTTTTACACGCAGTTGGTCGGGGGTTCAAATCCCTCACCCTGTACCATATATAACCCCTTGCTCCGCAAGGGGTTTCCTGTTTCAAGAGCTTACA
>CAYNVM010000031.1:0-16922 GCA_964400645.1 uncultured Akkermansia sp.
ATCACAATTCATCTAATTAGATCCTCTTCCAAAGCCCACTAACCGTGCGGGAAAAAGTATTGCCATCCGCCAATGATCGATTATCATTGTTGCTGTTCCGGCGGAATCAGATAGGGTCTCTCCTTTAGGTAATTATCTCGGTGGACCTGTTCCGAAACTATTGCCATGCAACACGGTCTGCGATTGGGGCGAACTTAGAGGAAGTCTACAAGATCAGGCGTCTGCTACGCAACGTCCGCACCGGAGACATCGGGCTCATCGAATTGTTTTCTATTTGCTCCTAAGCATTCGGCATCACCCCGTATTATTAGCGGCTTGCGCCCGGTTCTTACAACCCCATCCCATACAATATTATGTCCGGACACAATAAATGGTCCAAGATCAAGTACACGAAAGCAGCTGCCGACGCCAAAAAAGGTAAAGTTTTTGCACGCTATGCTCACGAAATCACACTAGCCGTTAAACAAGGCGGTAGTGATCCTGATATGAACCCACGTCTTCGCGCTGCTATCGACGGCGCTAAGTCAGTTTCTACTCCTAAGGAAAACATCGAACGCGCCATCAAGAAAGGTGCAGGTGAATTGGGTGGAGCAACTATTCAGGAGGTCCTCTATGAAGGATACGGCCCAAGTGGCACGGCTCTACTGATCGAAGTGGCTACGGACAATACCAACCGCTCCAACTCCGAACTGCGCACCATCTTCACCAAAAATGGTGGTTCTATTGCAACTCCTGGCTCTGTAGCCTATCAGTTCGACCGCAAGGGTGAAGTTCGCCTCATTGCTGAAGGTCTCGATGAAGATAAGGCCATGGAACTTGCTATGGATGCTGGCGCAGATGACGTCGAAGCTGGTGACAACGAAAACGAATGGGTTTTCACCACATCTCCTACAGAATTGGGTAACGTCTCCAATGCTCTCCGTGAAACGGGTAACACCATCACGTCCATGAAGCTTGTCTACGTTCCTCAAAACGTAACTGTCATCACAGACCTTGAAGTCGCTAAGAAAGCAACTCGACTCTACGAACTCTTTGATGATTACGATGATACTCTCAATGTCTTCACCAACTTTGACATTGCTGAGGATCTTCTCGATCAGCTCGACGCCTAAGTCTGAGCTTTCCAACTGAATCGATTCCAGTTCCATGACCGATACTCTCTCCGAAGAGAAGCCAGAAAGCCTCGATTCGGCTCAGCCTCCTAAGAAGCGCGTAACTCGCAAGTCGACTACTCGTAGCTCTGCAGTGGCTACTTCTGAAGTTAAACCTGCGACACGACGTCGTTCGGCCAAGGCAACAACTGATGCAACACCGTCAGTTGAAGTGGCTCCTGTTGTCTCCTCTCAAAGCACAGAAGCACCTGCTAAACCTACAACTCGTCGCAGAAGCTCAACCAAGAAAGTAGCAGCTGAACAGGATAGTTCTCCTATCGCGCAACAAGAGGAGAACTCAGCCATCTCGGAACAGGGAGAAAACAAACCTACTAAGCGCACAACAACGCGTCGCAAGAAAGAAACAGCATCTGAAACGCCTACATCTAGTTTGGAGGTTACATCAGATGCTTCCATTGCCGACCCTCAGGCTCAGAAACCACGTATCCGTCGTTCTAGAAAGACGGTTGAAAACGTAGATACTGATATCCCTGAAGTGGGTAGCATGGAACAGGAATCGAAGCCAGTTCGCCGACAAACTCGCAGACTTCAACCTACCACTCCTGAAGAAGTAGCCACTGAATCTGCTACACCTTCTCTCTCCGAGCCTAAGGAAGTAGAAGAAGCCTCACGTCAAGTGAATCAGACAGAGACGCCTCAGCTTACTGTCATTCACGAAACCGATAGGAACAACAATCAGCAACGCGATCGTCAGGGCTCATACGACAACTGGAACAATCGTCGTAACAACAACCGCAGGTTCAGAGACAACGACCGCCGCAACAATCAGTTCCGCAACAATAACAGACGAGATAACCGCAACTTCCGTGACTCAGGAAACAATGGTTCATCTAACCAACCAACGTCACGAGTTCGCGACACTCGCATGCGTCAACAAGGGCGCAATAACGAGTTCGAGAACCAACCTAAGCAACAAGTAGAGCTTGGGCCTCCCCAGGAAGTTGATGGACTCCTTGAAATCACTGCCAAAGGCTTTGGGTTCCTCAGAACAGCTGAAACTTCCTTTGAGCAAACTTCTAATGCGGTCTATGTCTCATCGGGAGTGATCCGTAATCACGGGCTACGCCATGCCCAATGGATTCATGGCATTGCGCGCTCCTCTGTCAATGGTCTCCAGCTCACAGAAGTGACGTCTGTTAACGGCATGACTTGGGAAAAAGCACGTCTCTTGCCTCACTTTGACGAGCTAAAAGCCATCAATCCCAATAAGAGAATCTCCTTTGAGACCACAAGCAACAGATACACCACTCGCGTGTTAGATCTGATGGCTCCAGTCGGGCGTGGACAGCGTGGCCTCATTGTTGCCCCACCGAGAACTGGTAAAACGACCTTCCTTCAGCACATGGCTGAGGCGGTAACTGAAAACTATCAAGATTCTCTGCATCTTATGATTCTTCTGATCGACGAACGACCGGAAGAAGTCACCGAATTTAAACGCAACATCAAAGGAGCGGAAATCTACGCATCATCCAACGACAGCAAAGCTCGCAACCACTGTCGCATGGCTGAATTGTGCATTGAACGCGCCAAGAGACTTGTTGAAGCTGGCCAACACGTCTTCCTGCTCATGGATTCCATTACGCGTCTCGCTCGCGCCTACAACAACGCAGAAGTAGGCAGTGGAAGAACAATGTCTGGCGGTATTGATGCCCGAGCCTTGGAAATGCCACGTCGTCTCTTTGCAGCAGCTCGTAATACCCGACAAGCAGGATCTCTCACTATTATTGCTACGGCCTTAATTGAAACTAACAGCCGCATGGACGACCTGATCTTCCAAGAATTCAAAGGAACAGGTAACATGGAGCTCGTTCTCAACCGTCGCATTGCAGAACAGTACATTTATCCTGCCGTCGATATTCTTAAATCAGGGACACGTCGCGAAGAACTCATCTTGCCCGAAATCTGGATCGACAAAGTCCACCTCATTCGGAGAGCACTTGCCGGCCACAAACCTGTTGAAGCCATTGAGCGATTACTCTTCTTCCTCCAAAAATATCCGAAGAACTCTCAGATGCTTTTGGATCTGAAGCAACGAGCATAACACGATAACCTCCAACATCTCTCAACTGGCTTCAGAACAAATTCTTATTTACCTACAATATAACATCCATGTCTTTCTCAGAGAAACTCGACGAACTACTGGCTAACCCATCACCTACTGTTCGTCGTTTTATCCAGTTAATTCAACCGGTTGATGACGGGAAACTTGAACAAATGGCTAGGGAAAGTCGGCGTCTGACGCGCATGCATTTTGGTAATGCAATGCGTCTGTTTGCCCCCATTTACCTCTCCAACGAGTGTATCAATAACTGCAAATACTGCGGTTTCTCGAGAGACAACTCCATTGTCCGTACGACCCTCACGGTTGATGAGCTACTCCAAGAAGCTCGTTACCTCTATGATCACGGTCTCCGTAGCCTCCTGCTTGTAGCTGGCGAACACCCAAAATTCGTTTCTGATGGCTATCTGCAGGAATGCCTCGATGCCCTGCGTCCTTTCATCCCATCACTCGGTCTGGAAATTGGGCCTCTTCCCGATGACCGCTACGCTGAAATCGTCCACCATGGGGCAGAAAGCCTGACCGTCTTCCAAGAGACCTACAACAAGGCTGTGTACGAACAACTTCACACAGCCGGGGCCAAGAAAAACTTTGCATGGCGCCTCGACTGCCCAGAACGCGCCTATGCAGGTGGCTTCAAGAAAATTGGGATCGGAGCTTTGTTCGGTCTGTCTCCATGGCGTCAAGAAGCCATTGCTTTGGCAACCCACGCCGACTACTTACAACGTACGTGCTGGAAAGCCCAGTTGACGATTTCCTTCCCACGCATGCGTCCTCACGCAGGTAACTACGAATACCAGCCCAATCCGGATCTCATGCTTGATGACCGCAATTTGATTCACTTGATGACAGCACTCCGCATCTGCTTCCCTAAGATCGGCTTCGTTGTCAGTACTCGTGAAACACCTGAAATGCGCGACTCTCTCATGGAAATTGCCATGACCTGCATGTCTGCATGCGCTAAGACGGAACCTGGTGGCTACACAAAGGCTGGAGAAAGCACGGCCCACCTGACAGTACATGGTTGCCAAGTTGATCTTCCTGAAGACAAAAAAGGCAAATGCCATGTAACAGAGCAGTTTGAAATTTCTGACGAACGCACACCTGAAGAAGTAGTTTCCTCATTGCGCAAACACGGCTTGGAACCAGTCTGGAAGGACTGGGACGCAGGTTTGGATCGCCACTAATCCCTCTTTTAAGTTATTTACTCAACGCCAAGGTCTCTCAGGCCTTGGCGTTTTTTCTTGTCCTCACTCATGGATTGAACAGAATGTGCAATCCCTTGTCATTCCCAAACTCCTAATGAATTCTATCAACTCTCGGCTCCTGACGTTTCTTTTGGCACTTGCTTCTTCTACATTTGCTGAGGAGATCTCTCTAGATAGACATCCCATCTTCGAACAACATCAGGCACCGGAAATTCCTATTGAAGACAAAGGGGTTCAAGTGGCAGTCCTTTCGGATCTCAATCGCCTCAACTTAAAGAATCTTCCGACAGATTCAGAACGATACTCGTCATGGCAAAAGACCGCATGGAGAGGAGAACGCGTCAATGGACAAATAGCCCTCTGGTCTGGACAAGACCTGCAACAAGTATGTCTCCAAACTACCACCGCTAAATCCGCAGATGGGTCTGAAATCCCCCTTAACGCTTCGTTTGTGAGGACAACAACAGCCGTTGGGGAAGTTATTCCAGACATCATAGATCCCATCAAACAACTAGATCTTCCTCACGGCTCATTGCGTTCTATTTGGCTCAGTGCAGACATTCCTGCCAACGCCAAGCCTGGAAAATACACAGGAAGCATCACCATTCGAGCTAAAGGAGAGACTTCCGTTAGTATCCCAGTTCTCCTTGAAGTTCTCCCTGCAACCCTTCCCAAGCCCGCAGATTGGACCATTCATCTCGACCTCTGGCAGCACCCTGAAGCTGTAGCTCGTTGGCACCAAGTGGAAGCATGGAGTCCAGAACACTTTGCCTTGTTGCGTCCTATCATGAAGCGCTTGGCAGACGCTGGTCAAAAGTCCATCACTTGCTCACTCATCGATGAAGCTTGGAATGGGCAAACATATGACTGGTGGCCATCCATGATCGAGTGGATCCGCCAAGAAGATGGAAGCATGGCCTATGACTTCTCCCATTTTGATCAATGGGTCACCTTTATGCGCGAAGAAATAGGCATCCGTGAACAAATTACTTGCTACACCATGCTTCCGTGGAGTCTCAAAATCCGCTTCTTCGACAAAGCCTCTCAAGCATATGACACCCTGGATCTTCGTCCTGGAGAAGAGTCATATGCCAAAATCTGGGGACACTTCCTCACAGAATTCCGAAAGCACGTTGCAGAGAAAGGGTGGCTACAAAATGTCTGCATTGGTATCGATGAACGCCCTGATGCCTATGTTCGAGCAGCAAAAGCTGTACTCGACCAATATGCTCCAGATCTACGCATCGCTTCGGCAGTCAACCGACCTACAGAAACGTCCGATAGCGTCCACGATTTATCAGTCACCTTTGAACATGCCGACAGTGTTCTAGGCTCCTTACCTGATGCACGCCGCCAAGCTGGCCAGAAGACAACATTCTACGTCTGCATGTCGCCAGCACGTCCTAACACCTTCACAGCTTCCCCCTTGGCTGAAGCAGAATGGTTAGGGTACTTCGCAGCTGCCAACCACCTCGATGGAATCCTGCGATGGGCTTATCAATCTTGGAACAGGGATCCCTTTGAAAAAACGGACTTCGGGAACTGGACTGCGGGTGATTGCTTCCTCGTCTATCCAGGTAACCGTCCTTCTCTACACTTCGAAAAACTACGAGACGGTATCGAGGAATTTGAAAAAATTCAGCTCCTTCGCCAGCAAGCGAAGATGCCTTCAGCCACCCCAGCCTTGCGCCAAGCAGTTGCCACCATGGATGCACTTTTAAGCAAGCTATTCACTGTAGCACGTGGGCAAGGCCAGAGTCATCAGGCTGACGTAGAACAAGCTCAACAAGCAGTTCTACAGGCTACTCAGCATCTGCCACGTTGAGAGTTTGCTCAATCTTGACCTGTTGCTGAGCATCTTCGGCACTGTAGTCGTGCAGACCATCCAAGAACATTTGGACAGAAATGAGGATGAGGATCATCCCCATGAGTCGTTCCATAGCAATCATGGCACGGTTGCCAAGAAATCTCATCAAGAACTGAGATAGGCAAAGGATCAGAGCTGCAAAGAACCAAGCCACAAACACGGCCCCACAAAGAGTGGCCATACTCCAGAAATCCGTCGCAAGAGACGACTGAACCAATATGATTGCAATAGAAGAAGGACCTGACATCAACGGCACAGCAATCGGAACAATGAAGGGTTCACTCCTCTTGCCCTCACCTCGATTTGAAGATCCCATTACAGCTTTATCTGGAAACACCATTCCCAAAGCCACCATAAATAATAAAATACCACCTGAAATATTTAAGGAAGCGCAGCCGAGCCCCAAAAGATTGAGCAACCAATTCCCTGCCAATAAAAATATCATCAAAATGGCCAAAGCAAAGAGAGACTCACGTATCATTATCTTCAATCTCTCTTTAATTTCATACCCTCCTAATAACCCGTGAACGATAGGCACCAAACCTAGCGGATCTAGCACAAGAAATAGGATCGTTACTGCTGAAAAAAAGTTCATGGGGCGCAGAGACTAAAGTCACTTCTCAGTAGGAGCAAGCATGATTAGAAAATCAAGTTTTTTCCTACCCTCGTCTCAAGCTATTTCGTTCGTCAGAATGTCTTGATTTTTGGGCAATTTGACGGGCTTACGGCTTGCTTTTTAGAGCCATTTTTTGTACCCTTTCTTTGATATGTCAGAAGAGTTGAACGTGTCAAACCCACCCACTCCTACTACTTCGGTCACTGATGATTATAATGCATCAAAGATTGACAAACTAGAAGGTCTTGAGGCCGTCCGTAAACGCCCTGGGATGTATATTGGCGACCCCGATGAAAGAGGGTTACACCACTGCGTCTTTGAAGTCCTCGATAATTCAATTGATGAACATTTAGCAGGCTACTGTACCAAGATTGATATCATCCTTCACATGGATGGTTCAGTTTCCATCGCTGATAATGGTCGAGGCATCCCTGTCGATATTCACCCGAAGTTTGGAATTCCCGCTGTTGAACTTGTTCTTACAAACTTGCATGCAGGTGGTAAATTCGGACAAGGTGCCTACAAGTACTCTGGAGGTCTCCACGGCGTGGGTGCCAAGTGCGTTAACGCTCTCTCTGACTGGTTCAAAGCTGAAGTACGCCGTGACGGCAAGCGTTACCAGATCAAGTTTGAACGAGGAAAAACAGTAGAACCTCTTCATGTTGTCGGCGAAGTCCCGGCGGGCGTCACTGGAACGACCATCACCTTCTTCCCTGACAATACCATCTTTACAGACTCTATTGAGTTCAAATTCGACCGTCTGACTACACGTCTCCGAGAATTAGCCTTCCTGAATCCTGGGCTAATCATTGAGCTATTTGACGAACGCGAACACCCCGTCCGCAAGGAAACATTCCTCTACAAAGACGGTATCTCCCAGTATGTCCGCGAGATCTGCACTAACCGAGGAGATAACCTTTCTGACTCACCACCAGTTGCCATATCCGGCGTCCGAGAAGTCAAGGTCGAGTATGACGGTAAGGAAATGGACGACGAAGTGATCGTTGATGTCGTCTTCCAGTACACAAACTCCTACACCGACCAGATTCTCTGCTTTGCAAACTCCATTTACAACGGTGACGGTGGCACTCACTTGTCAGGTTTCCGTGGAGCACTTACTCGTGTAATCAACAATTACGCCAAATCCGAAGATCTCCTTAAAGCTAAGGATCCGACTCTAACAGGTGATGATGTCCGCGAAGGTCTTGTCGCTGTCATCTCGGTGAAAATGCCTAACCCTCGTTTCAGTTCACAAACGAAGGATAAGCTCGTCAATACTGAGATTGAAGGTGTTGTCGGTAGCGTCGTCTATGACGAAATCAAAACCTATTTCGAAGAGAACCCTGACGAAGCCCGTAAGATCATCAACAAGTGCATCAATGCGGCTCACGCTCGCGAGGCAGCTCGCAAGGCTCGTGAAACCGTCCGCAAAAATGCGATGACCGTCGGTGGGCTCCCAGGCAAGCTCTCTGATTGCTCTGATCGAGATCCTGAAAAATGTGAGCTCTTCATCGTCGAAGGTGACTCTGCAGGTGGTTCTGCAAAACTTGGCCGTGACCGTCGAACTCAAGCTATCCTTCCTCTCCGAGGCAAGGTTCTCAACGTTGAAAAGGTCAGTTTGAACCGAGCACTGGACAACAACGAAATCCGAAGCATGATCACCGCCATTGGGGCAGGGATCGGCTCTGGGACTGACGAAGCGGCTTTCAACATAGACAAGGTTCGCTATCACAAAGTCATCATCATGACCGATGCTGATGTGGACGGTGCTCACATTAGAACTCTTCTTCTCACATTCTTCTGTCGTCAGATGCCAGAACTGGTCCGCGCAGGCTATTTGTACATTGCCCAAGCTCCTCTCTACCGCGTCATTCGCAAGAAGAAGGAAGAATACGTTCAGGACGATGTTTCTTTGAACCGCAAACTCATTGAGTTGGCCATCTCAGACGTCTCACTCAATATTCTGAGCACGCAGCAAACCTTCACTGATGTAGAATTGCTCTCCATCCTTGAGGCCCTTATCCAACTGCAACGCTATACGGAATCCGTCCAAATGCAGGGAGGTTCTTTCGAAGACCTCTTGGCCTTCCGCAGTACTCACGGCAACTTCCCTGAATACCTCGTTAAAGTCCGCTGTGGCAACGTTGAATCTCTCGAGTACTTCAAGAACACGGAAGAGTTGACGACTTTCTCCAATGAAAACAGAGATCTCTTCCTTTTCGGTGAACCCACTGAAGAAGAACTCCTCGCCAACCCTCTTCCCGAACGCGAAGGCCCATCTCGTCGCGCCATTCTTCACGAATTGCACGAATCCACGGCCATTGCACGAATCCTTCAGCGACTCCAAGAACTCGGGGTGCCAAGCGATTCACTTCTCTCGGAAGACAAGCCATTGTTTGAACTGGTAGAAGGCGATGGAGAAAGCAAGAAGGTACAATCCCTCTTCTCTGTCATGGAAATCCTTCCAAGCGTCATCAATATCGGCAAACGAGGCGTTGAAATCACACGATTCAAAGGTCTCGGTGAAATGGACGCTAAAGACTTGTACAAAACAACGATGGATCCTGAACGTCGCGAGCTCCTACGTGTTGTCCTCAACGATGACAATGCTGTCCGAGCCGATGAAATGTTTACTATCCTCATGGGTGAGGTTGTTGAACCTCGTAAAAACTACATTGTCGACCACGCCCTTAACGTTCGCAACCTCGACATCTGATTTTCTGAACACTTTGCGTCATGGACTCTAATCGCATCAAACCCGTGGACGTAGCCAACGAGCTTTCAACCTCGTTCTTGGACTACTCCATGTCTGTTATCATTTCTCGAGCTCTCCCCGATGTCAGGGACGGCCTCAAACCTTCCCAACGTCGCATCCTGTATGCGATGAAGGAACTTAACCTTGCACCTGGTGGCAAGACTCGTAAGTGCTCCAAGATTGTTGGTGACACCATGGGTAGTTACCACCCACACGGCGACGCTGCCATTTACGGCACCTTGGTCAACATGGCTCAGGATTGGTCAATGCGTGACATCCTCGTCATCGGTCAAGGTAACTTCGGTACGCCCGACGGTGACCCTGCTGCTGCTTCCCGATACACGGAAGCTAAGCTCTCTGGGATGGGGATGGCTCTCATGGCCGACCTCGACAAGGACACGGTCGACTTCATGCCCAACTACGATGGCACCACGACAGAACCCACCGTTTTCCCTTCAGCCTTCCCTAACCTGTTGGTGAATGGTGGAACGGGTATTGCCGTGGGTATGGCCACCAACATGGCTCCTCACAATCTCGGCGAAGTCGTTGATGGCATCTGTGCCACCATTGACAACCCTCACATCTCGTTTGAGGAACTGATGCTCCACATCAAGGGGCCAGACTTCCCTACAGGTGGCACCATTCTTGGGATTACTCCTGTAGATAAATACTTCCGCACAGGTCGTGCCTCTCTTCGCGTTCGAGGCAAGATCGACATTGAGGAATCAGAAACAGGTAGAAGCCTGCTGATCATTCGTGAAGTTCCTTACGGCGTTAACCGTTCCGTCTTGCAAGAACGCATTGCCGAACTCAGCAAAGACAAGATCATCACGGATATCTCTGGATTGCGTGACCTCTCTGACGAAGAAACGCGTATTGAAATTGAGCTTAAGAGAGATGCACGTCCTCAGGTCGTCATCAACCAACTTTACAAGCTCACGTCCATGGAGACATCCTTTGCCGTCAACATGTTGGCGATTCACGAAAATCGCCCCAAGCTGTTGACCATGAAGGATGCCATCACGTTCTACATTGAACACCGCCGTGAAGTGGTCGTGCGCAGAACGCGTTTCCTCCTCAAGAAGGCTGAAGAACGTTCTGAAGTTCTCGAAGCTTACTTGCTAGCTCTGGGTCACCTCGACGATTTCATTCGCATCATTCGCGAATCCAAGAACCGCGATGAAGCTCGTGAAAGGTTACAATCGTACACATTCAGTGTTACGACGGCTCAACAACTGGGCATTCTCATTTACGACCAACCTTCTATCCAAGGGGATCGTTACATCTTCACAGAACGCCAAGTCAATGCCATCCTTGATCTTCGTCTCTATCAACTCACTGCTCTGGAAAACGACAAGATCTCCTCGGATTACGCAGATCTCCTTGCCCAAATTAAGGACTACATGGACATCCTTGCCAACGAGTCCCGCGTTCTGGACATTGTTAAGACCGAACTTCTCGCCATCAAGGAGAAGTACGCTACCCCACGTAAGACCAAGATCGTTCCTTTCACTGGTGACATCGACATCATCGACCTCATTCCTAATGACTCGATGATCGTGACCATCACCCACAGTGGCTACATCAAGCGCACGAAGACGGATGAATACCGCGTCCAAGCTCGTGGTGGCAAGGGCATCAAGGCTGCCACAACCAAGGCGGGTAAGAAGAACGAAGAGGCTGACTTCATCGAGCACTTGTTTGCTGCTCAGAACCACGACTACCTGATGTTCTTCACCAACACAGGTCGTGTCTACGTAGAACAGGTCTACGAAATCGACGAAGCTGCTCGCAGCGCTCAAGGTCGTAGCATCAAGAACCTTCTTGATCTTCAACCAGAAGAGTCCATCTCTGCTGTCCTGCGTCTCGAACGCAAGGTTAACGAACAAGGCGAAGACATTACCTTTGCTGAAGGCAGTGGCAACGTCGTCCTCGCTACAAGCGATGGCACAGTGAAGAAGACCAGTCTGTACGACTTCCGTAACTACCGTAAGGCTGGCATCATCGCCATCAACCTTGAAGACGGTAACAAACTCGTCTCCGCCTCTCTGACCTCAGCTTCGGATGAAATCGTTCTTGTCACACACAATGGCATGAGCATTCGCTTCCACGAAGATGATCTCAGAACGCAAGGCCGCAATACCATCGGCGTACGCGGGATCAAGCTCAAGGGAGACGACTATGTTGTCGCTCTTGCCATCGTCAATCCAGATGCCACCTTGCTTGTTGCTTCTGAAAACGGCCTCGGCAAGCGCACGAGCTTTGATGAATACCGCCTACAATCCCGTGCTGGATCTGGCATCAAGACCATGAACTGCACAGAAAAGACGGGCAAGGTCGTCTCAGCTACTGTCGTGACAGAAACAGACGAGCTCATGCTCATGACAACGGCAGGTCAATCCGTCCGCATCAAGGTTTCAACCATCCGTGAAGCAGGACGTAACACCCAAGGTGTCAAACTCATGACCCTCAATGAAAAGGAATCCATCCAGGATATCTCTGTCGTCATTGCTGATGACAATGATTCCGAAGATGAAGCTTCATCAGACGATGCACCTGAATCCCCAGATTCTGAAGCATCTACAGAAGAAACTCCTACTCCAGAAGCTCCTTCCGATGGTGAAGCCTAAAGCCACTTTCTAGTCATTGTTAACCCTTCAGAGCCGACACCTCATCCGTGTCGGCTCTTCTCTTCAATATGAGTCCTTCCCCCGTCAACCCTCAGCTTGTGGAACAATGCTTAGCCAAACTGACCAGACATGGCTTTGATGTCAGCCTTAGCTCCACGGCTCAAGAAGCTAGCCAACGGATACTCTCCCACATCGTTCAGCTAGCACCACACACTGTCAGCTATGGCCACTCAGACACTCTCTCAGCCATGGGAATTCTCAACAGTATTGCCCAACTCAAAGACATCACCTTACTCAATGGCTTTGATCCCACTCTCACCTCCGAAGAACGTCTTCAGATTCGTCGGCAAGGGCTAACCGCAGATCTTTTCCTCTCGGGCATCAATGCCATTAGTGCAGACGGAGTTCTCTTCTGGATGGATAAAGTTGGCAACAGAGTTGCGCCCATCGCATTTGGCCCAGAACACGTCATTCTCGTTGCTTCAACTCACAAAATTGTTGCCGACACAGCATCCGCTCAGGAACGGCTTCGCCAAGTTGCCCCTCAGAACGCTCAACTGCACCCCAATTACACCACTCCCTGCCAGAAAACGGGGCAATGTTGTGACTGTAATTCCCCAGATCGCTTCTGCAATGTCGCTCTCACTCTTAACCGGAGTTTTCCACCCCACCGCATTGCTGTCTTCCTCATCGACGAGGCTTTGGGTCTCTGTGGTCACTAAAACACAGTCTTGCCCAGGAATAGAGTCTTGGGAATAGAGGAAAGTATCACCGATTTACATCGACAAAAGAGGGACAAATAGAGGATAGTGTTCAATGAACAAAAACTATGCCTGAGACCTCAATCTATTTGACGATAGCCATCATTGCTACAGGCGTCGGCGCAGTCGTCTTCCTTCTCGCTCTATTGGGAATTGGCGACCATGATCTGGACATCCATACGGATGGCATGGACGGAGCTGACGGTGATGGACCTAGCCTTTTATCACTCAAATCTGTTATTGGTTTCTTCTTGGGTGTCGGTTGGGGAGGTGTCTTTGCCCAAAATATGGGTTGGGACACAAGCACGACGCTGCTCACCTCACTCATCACAGGTTTTCTTATGTTTGGGATCACCGCTTTGCTCATCAAAATAATCATGAGCTTAAAGTCGGACGGAACCCTCAACTATAATAGCCT
The DNA here is from genome assembly GCA_964400645.1 of uncultured Akkermansia sp. Classification (GTDB taxonomy): domain Bacteria; phylum Verrucomicrobiota; class Verrucomicrobiia; order Verrucomicrobiales; family Akkermansiaceae; genus Akkermansia. The sequence continues at coordinate 13,487 of CAYNVM010000031.1, forward strand.
CGTTGGCATGACAGGGACAGTTTACCTCACCATCCCGCCCAACCGCGAACGTGGTGGGCAAGTATCCATCGCCCACCCGAGCCAATTGCTCTATCTCCCTGCCATTCAGGAGGGCGACACTCCTCTCAAAGCAGGCACTCCAGTCACTGTAGAATCTATCTCTGCAAATATCCTCACTGTTAAATCCGCTCTGTAATCTAACCCACCATAAACATCATGTTGTCAAATATCGTACCCATCTCCGTTCTGATCATCTTTATCATTCTGACAGCCTCTTGGCTGTTCAGCAGATACAGAATGTGCCCTCCTGACAAAATCCTCATTGTCTTCGGTAAAGTCGGCCAAGGTCAACCAGCCCGTTGCTACCATGGGGGCTCTACCTTCGTCTTACCCATCCTCCAGTCGTACAGCTACCTGGACCTCAACCCCATCAACATTGATGTCCCTCTGCAAGGAGCTCTCTCCTCGCAAAATATCCGTGTTGACGTCCCCTCTTCCTTCATCGTCGGGATCTCTACGCTCCCTGAAATCATGCAGAATGCAGCCGCTCGACTCCTCGGTCGCACGCGCGCTGAAATCCGCGATCTGGCAGGTGAAATCATCATGGGGCAAATGCGTGTGGTCATCGCCTCAATGACCATTGAAGAAATCAATTCTGACCGCGAAAAGCTCATCAAGGGGATCACTGAAGGCGTGGATGTAGAACTACACAAAGTTGGTCTCAATCTGATCAACGCCAACATCACCGACATTCAAGATGCTTCTGGCTATATCAATGCCTTGGGTAAAGAAGCGGCCGCTCGCGCCATTAATGATGCTACCATTAAGGTCGCAGAAGAAACCAGACGCGGTGAAATTGGTAAGGCCGAAGCTGAAAAAGACCAAACCATCCAAGTGGCTAGCGCCCGTGCTGAAGCTATTGAAGGTCAAAACGAAGCTTCTATCAAAATCGCTGAATCCGCCGCTCGACTCCAAGTGAAGCAAGCCGAAGCCAAAAAGATGGCTGAAGTCGCCCAAAAGGTGCAAGAAGCAAAAACACTGGAAGAAGCCTACCAAGCTGAAAAGGAAGCAGAATTAAAGCGTGCTGAACGTGAACGCGCCACGCAGGAAGCTAACATCTTGGTCAGCGCTCAGATCGAAAAGAGCCAACGTGAAGTCCAGGCACAAGCAACAGCTGAGGTCCTCAAGCTAGAACAAGAAGGTAAGGCTCAAGCCCTCCTCATTCAAAAGCGAGCCGAAGCTGAAGCCATTCGCCAATTGGCAGAAGGTGAAGCTCAGGCCACCCTCCTCAAGAAGAAAGCCGAAGGTGAAGGTCTCGAAATGGTGGGGCGCGGTGAAGCAGCAGCTGTCCAAGCGGTTTTGGAAGGTAAAGCTCATGGTTTACGCCAAATCGTCATTGCGGCGGGTACATCTCAAGAAGCCTCGGCTCTACTCATTACCGAACAGCTTTCTAAGATCGTCGAACTCCAAACATCGGCCATCCACGGCCTCAAGTTCGACAAGGTCGTTGTCATGGGCAATGGTGGCGATGCCTCAGTCGGTGGCTTTGTCCGCAATCTCGTGAAAGATACTCTTCCTCTCCACGAACTGGGCAAAAGTGTTGGTCTAGAATTACCAGCCTTCCTTGGCAAACTGGACAGCGAGTCGCCAACCACTCCTCAGCAACCTGAACAGACTGGAGAAAAGACCACACCAACAACAGCTGAATAACCCTTCAGCTCACCATCCTTCTACCCTAGAGGTGCTCGTCATGGGCACCTCTTTTTGTTTTCCTCCGCCAGTAAAGTCAGCTGTGATTGACTGAAGTCATTTCAGGTGTTAGGGACTCCCTATTGCTCGTGTGCATCAACGCAAGCACAAAATTTTCCAACTTCATTTAGCAACAACATTTACCCCTTTTCTCTCACAGTGCCTCTCCTCGCCACTTACATCCATCATCTGGATCCCATCCTTTTCCAAATCTCTGACAGTATCGCCATTCGTTGGTATGGAGTCGCTTACCTCATGGGCTTCATCGTCGGCTTCTGGCTTCTCAAATATCTCTCCCAAAAGAAACTCTACCCCGTCCCCGTTGATAAGCTCCAGGACTTCATCATCTGGACAGCGATCTTCGGCGTCCTCATCGGTGGTCGACTCGGCTACGTCCTCTTTTACCAGATCCCTAACATGGGATGGGACCGATTCTGTGATGATCCTCTCACGGCATTCCGCGTCTGGGAAGGTGGTATGGCTAGCCATGGTGGCATCCTCGGTGTCCTTCTTTTTGGACTTTACTATGCGTGGCGTCACAAAATCAACTGGGTTGCACTCACTGATGGCCTCGCCATTGTCGCTCCTGTCGGTCTCTTCTTCGGACGTATCGCCAACTTCATCAATGGTGAACTCTATGGCCGTATCACCCCTGAACATTCCTGGATGGGCATGAAGTTCCCTATGGAATTTCATAACGAGCCTCATCTCACCCTCCAAGCCCTTCAGAAAATCTACACGCAATGCCCGCCTGAACTCCTCACGGAACTTAACCAAAAAGCACCTGCTCCCACTCAGATCGACGGCTACGCAGCAAACTGGCTAGTCGAACGAGTTCGCGATACCCCTGCCATCCGCGACATCGTCGGCTCTGTCCTCCCCGAACGTTACCCCTCTCAGCTCTATGAAGGATTAGCCGAAGGTCTCATCCTCTTCGCCATCCTCTGGATCCTCCGCATCCTCTTTCCTAAGGCATATACAGGTGTCTTCTGTGGTCTCTTCGCCATTCTCTATGCTATAGGCCGCATCATCGTTGAAAACTACCGCGAACCTGACGCCCCTGTCTGGTTTGATCTCACTCGTGGTCAGTTCCTTTCTCTCTTCCTCTTTATCATTGGCGGTGGCTTCCTCACCTATGCCTTCAAGACCAAAAAGACGGTTCAATCCACTCTTCATCCCTCAGATTCTTCGCTCTAATCGCATCCTTTTTCCTGAATCTTGAAAAAAAGCCTTGCATCCGTGAGCTGATTTGGCTAGATTTCGCCCGCATCACGTGAACGGGTAGGTTCCGGAGCGGTCAAACGGGGCAGACTGTAAATCTGTTGTCTTTCGACTTCGCTGGTTCGAATCCAGCCCTGCCCACCATCGTGATCCTAATATAAGCCCTTCTTCGGAAGGGCTTTTTTCTTGCACTTTTCTCCGAATTTTCCCGTTTGTTCACTATTTGTTGGACAAGCTTCATGAATGGAAGTAAGTCTATAAAATAAGAAGGACGTAATGTCCCCGTCTTCGAGTGCACTTTCTCCACTCTCAGATGCGCGACTAAATCTCCATTCTTCCTCAACTCTGATCCAATCTCACATGAATATGAAATCCCTGCTTCGCTTGGCTCCCGTTGCTCTCGCCATGGGTCTCGCTTCTCAGACCTTCGCTGCTGCTCCGGTTCCTTCCAACACTGGCTCCTACT
>CAYNVM010000032.1:0-16750 GCA_964400645.1 uncultured Akkermansia sp.
TCTTCTTCAGCCGTGACAATTGCCCAGGTTCTGGGTTGGTTGGGGCTGAGGTATTGGCGGATGAATTGGTTCATGGTTTCCGCGTCCATGGCTTTGATCTGTTCTTCTTGGATTTCGAAGTGGTGATCGGGGAGGCCATAGAGGACGTCTAGCGCAAGCATTTGGCAGAGGGCGCCATTAGATTGCTTGGCTAGCATGCGTGCAGAGAGAGACGTTGCTTTGGTACGTTCCAGTTCCTCGGGAGTGATGCCGTTGGTGTAGATATCATCGAGGGTTTGGATGAGGATTTCCTTTGCTTCAGCCAGTTTGTCGTCTGAGGTACCGAGGTAGAATTGAATATTGCCTGCATCCAAACCGAAGAACATGGAGCAGCTGACGAAGTAGGCGAGTCCAGATTCTTCACGAATGCGCGTGAAGAGGGGGCCGGCCATGTCAGAGCACCATGACTTGAAGAGGATAGATTGAGGGGAGTCGGGGGAGGAGACTTTGAGCCCAGGCAAAGAGAGTACAAGGATGGCCTGTTCCTTTTGCATTGGCACGATGGTTTCGCCTGCCTGTTGAGTTGGGGTAGGCGTGGCGATAGGCACGTCACCTTGGGGAAGCTCCGCAAAAGCTCGTTCCAGTGCTTCTAACACCTGTTCTGGGTCAACGTCGCCCGTGAGGCAGAGCGCAGCATTGCTGGTCTTAAAGAGATTTTGATGGTGACGTTTGAGGTCGTCAATTGTCAGTTGGGTGAGACTGTCGACGGTGCCAGAGGTGGGGTTACCGTAGCTGACGTTGCCGTATGAGGTTGATTTGACTTGTCGGAATGCGACAGAAATGGGGTCTTCCAGTTCCTCTTCGACGTCAGAGATGAGAGTTTCTCGTTCACGTTCGAAGGCGTCGGTGGGGAAGCTAGGATGTTCGACCACATCTGCCATGAGTTCCAGTGCTGTGTCTAGATCTTCAGAGAGGACGTTGCAACTGACAGAGATGGAGTTGTGTCCGGAGGAGGCGTTGATGCTTCCTCCAAGGTCTTCTAGTCTGTGGGCGATGTCAGAGGCAGAACGGGTTTCTGTGCCTTTGAGAAGGCACTCAGCCATGAGAGCACTCAGCCCAGCAGTGGTTTGTGTTTCGTAGGGACTGCCAGCTTTAAAGGAGAGGCAAGCGTAGACCATCGGCAGACGGTGGTCTGGGCGCATGACGACACGAAGACCATTGCTCAGTGTGCCGTAGACCAAAGAGGTTCGGCGTTTGGAGTTTGTGTCGTCGTCAGCAGGAGTATTGCTCCCTAAGGGGTCTAGCGATACCTCTGTGAGGCGATCAGGAGAGAACCATGTTTGAGCGACTCGGCGCAGGTCTTCCGTGGTGACCTTTTCAAGGGCCATGACCCATTCTTCCGTGGAATGGATATTGCGCGTGGTGCTCCACTGGACGGCAATCGATTCAGCCAATCCAGAGGCGGTAGAAAGGCCACGGAGGCGTGCCGCTTTGGTCTGCTTGAGGATGCGTGTGATGTCTGTCGAGAAGTCTGCTTCAGGGAGCTTTTTGAACTCCTCGAGTACGAGGCGAGTCAGTTCGTCTCGTTGTTCTCGATCGACGTCTGCACAGATCATGAAAGAGCCTTCGTCATGGTCATTTTGAGCGATGGAAGCGGTGATATAATGGGCAATCCCCAACTGGTCATGAAAACGTTCATAGAGCCATGCCGAGCGACCACCCCCAAGGATGAGGGATAAGATGGACAGAGCAGGGCTGTCAGGGTGAGAGCGTTTAGGCATGCGCCAAACGAGTGACAGCTTGGAGTACGGCGTGGCAAATTCCTTGCGTTCTGTGCGTCGTCCCCACTGGTGGCATTCAGACGCCGGTAATTTGCTCAAGAGAGAGCCAGGTTTGAGGTCTGCAGTCAGCGACTTAACGTGGTCAAGTACGGCTTGTTCATCGACATCACCAGTGACGACGAGGAAGATGTTATTGGGGCAATAACGCTCTCCGTGGTACTCAAGGATGTCCTGGCGGGTCAGCAGGTTAAAGCGATCAGGAACACCGAGTACAGGCCAACGGCGAGGGTGTTTGAGGTAAAGCGTAGAGATGAGGAGATCGTAAGCCACCGAATCAGGATCATCGTCGTACATCGCCATTTCACGACGAATCACTTCTTTTTCACGCTCCAGTTCGTCTTCGGGGAAGGTAGGGAAGAAGACAAGGTCGGTGAGGATGGAAATAAACTCCTTCCACGGAGCAGATGGACCATCAATGTAGAACACCGTGCGAGAGGTGCTCGTATAGGCATTCCAGTGGCCACCGAGTTCTTGGACCTTACAGTTGAGGTCTTGTCCACTGAATGAACGAGTTCCCTTAAAGACCATATGCTCAATCAAATGCGATAATCCGGAACCAATGTGACGACCTTCGTGCATGGAGCCCGTTTCCACCCAGTATTGGTAAGAGGCCACAGGGAAGGTGCTATCCTTCCTGATCAGGACGGTCAGTCCATTAGCTAAATGATGAACAGTCGTGGGTGGCGATTGGGGCATGGGACGTTTTTATCGATACGATGGCTATTCTGCAAGAATCGGTGTTGTCATGATGATGAGGTCTCATGAGAACGCAGAGCGACAGAGTGCATAAATGAGAGAAAGAGCTAGCAGTTAACGATAAAATTTGATTGACTAACGCACGCAAAGTGTGTTTACCTTCGCAAGGTTGATCAACCCTCTACTCTAACACCACAATGAAGAACATCGCTCTCCTTGTCCTGTCCGTCTTCACAGCCGGGGTATTGGCATCCTGCTGCTGCCAGGGAACAAGTGCACCTAAGCTTGCTAAGATGCCTAGATTCCACGATTTGTCTATGCCTGATGGTGGCGGCGACGTCGCTCCGATCGTCTTTAAGAGCAAGAAGTAAGCTACAGTTGCTAGGCAATTGGGCAAACGATCGATGCCTGGTTTCTTAGCAATAGTGGATTCTTCTAATTTCATTTTCCAATTCTAGCCACGTTTGGTACTGTCCGGACGTGGCTTTTTGGCGTTTTGACTCTGAACGAGCAAGCACCGAAGTCTCCGAGAGCGTTATCATTCATATGACCCAAGTATCGATGAGTCCCATTCCGGTCGAATTCCTCCAAGAATTTCGACAAGTCATTGCTGACGCACAGAAAATTGTCGTCATTGCCCATTTTCGACCTGATGGCGACGCCATAGGATCGACGATAGCGATGAGTGAGGCGTTGCGTGCGCAGGGGAAGCAGGTGCTGAGTTGCAATGAAGACGTGGTGCCAGAAAAGCTGATCTTTTTGCCTGGCACAGAAACCATCGTTCCTACGCCCTCGGAACCTGTCGATGCGGATGTCCTCATTGTGCTCGATAATGGCACATGGCGTCGCATTGGTGACCGTGGCATGCAGGCTCTTAGCAAGATTCCTGTCCGTATCAATATTGACCACCACCAGACCAACGAAGGATATGGGCAACTTAACTGTGTGTGTGCGGAACAATGTGCTACGTCTGCCGTGTTGTACTACCTCTTCCGCGACCTTGGTTGGGACATCACGCCCACCATGCGAGATTGCCTATACGCAGGGATTAGCACTGACACGGGGTCATTCCAGTACGACAAAACAACGCCTGCCGTCATGGAGATGGCCGGGCATTTACTAAGCTTGGGAGTTAACGTTCACGAGATCAACCGCCAACTATACCAGGAGATTCCGTGGGCAAGTATTCAGCTTAGTCGAGAAACCCTCAACAGTATGCAACTGGAGGCTGACGGCAAAATCGCTTATGTTGTTCTCAGCTTGGCACGTAAAAACGAACTTGGAGTGACGGAAGATGATACCGATGGGCTCATCGACATCCCACGTTCTATCAAGGGAGTGGTTTCGGCCATAGTGTTTGAGGAGATGGCTGATGGACGCATTCGCATTTCATTGCGCTCAAAGGACGCTCGTCTCTCTGTGAGTGCCATTGCCACACAGTTTGGTGGTGGTGGTCATGCTATGGCCGCAGGCGTGCGCATGCGATGCACGTTACAGGAAGCCCAGAACCGTATTTTAACCGCTGTAAAGCAAGCTATTAGCGAGCAAGGAATCTAAACTAAAAGAGGACAATGACAGAGCAACCTAGTGGAGTGTTACTGATCGATAAGGCTGCGGGAATGACCTCGCATGACGTTGTGGCGATTGCCCGACGATCGTTAGGTATTAAGAAGATTGGGCACTGTGGAACTTTAGATCCCATGGCAACGGGTCTGTTGATGTTGGTGGTGAACAAAGCTACCAAGTTGCAGGACCTACTCATGGCTGAGCACAAGGAATATGAAGGGACAATTCGTTTAGGTGCTGAAACAAGTTCCTACGATGCCGAAGGTGATATTGTGGCAGAATACAGTACTAGCGACGTAACGGAAGATGCTGTGCGCGAGGCCTTCGAACACTTCAAGGGGTCTTTTGATCAGATTCCACCTATGGTTTCAGCCATTAAGAAAGGTGGAGTTCCTCTCTACAAGTTGGCGCGCAAGGGTCAGGAGATTGAGCGTGAGCCGAGAGCTGTCACTGTGGAAGGTTACCAAATCCGCCGCATGGAATTGCCAGAAATCGACTTTACCGTTCAATGCTCCAAGGGTTTTTACGTCCGTTCTTATGCCTTTGATATAGGACGATATCTGAAATGTGGAGGCTATTTGACAGCTCTGCGTCGTACGCAATCAGGTCTCTTCCGAGTAGAAGGCGCCGTTGATGTACCAACGCTTAAGACTGCCCCACGCGAGCAGTTATTTGCTTCTCTCATCAGCATTGAGAAAATTGCTAGCATGCGAGGTGTTCGCTAATTATGGATATCGTCTCCACTGTTGACCTCCTCGATGCGCAGGCTCCGCCTATTTACTGGGCAATGGGTACATTCGACGGTTTGCATATCGGCCACCAGGAGGTGATTCGACGTGCCGTTATTGGGGCTCATGACCAAGGAGCGTTGGCAGGTGTACTTACTTTTGACAGACACCCGCTCAGCATGCTTTGTCCCGAACGAGCCCCTAAGACCATCTTGTCAGGTGACGAAGAGAAGTGGAATTTGCTTCAGCAAATGGGCGTGGATGTGGTGCTTGATCTTCCCTTTACGCCTGAATTGGCCGCTTTGGAGCCAATTCCCTTTTTGGAGATGATTCGCCAAGCTCACCCGATGGTAGGGATTTCCGTCGGAGTTGATTGGCGGTTTGGTGCAAAGCGTCATGGGGACACCGCTTGCCTGACGGCGTGGTGTCAATCTAACAGCATCCCTTGTCTTCCTGTAGCGCCTGTGGAACTCGATGGTCAGAGAGTTAGCAGTACGCTGATACGCTCGCTGATCCAAGCTGGAGAAGTGGAAACGGCTCAACGTTACTTGGGTCGCCCTGTGACGCTGTCAGGCGTCGTAGTGCACGGACGCCAGTTGGCCCGCACTCTCGGTTTTCCAACGGCCAATGTGGTCCCCAAAAATGGGGCGATCCCACCGCGTGGGGTTTATGCCGTCAAATTGATGGTGGATGGAACTCTGTGTTTTGGCGTGGCTAATCTAGGAGTCCGACCAACAGTTGAGGGAGGTGATGGAGCAGATCTCTTGCTCGAAGTCCACATCATCGACTGGGAAGGAGACCTCTATGGGCGTTGGCTTCACGTTGAGCTCCTCCGCTTCATCCGACCAGAGCAGAAATTTGGATCCCTAGACCAACTTAAAGAGGCGATAACACGTGATCATGAGACAGTTCGAAGTCTCATGGCTTCATGGACTTGAGTGTTAAAAATCCTGATTTTTCTTGACCAACAGCAATTCGAGTAGTTCCTTTCCCAAACGACCATGTTTGTTCAACAGCTTAAATCGAAGATACACCGAGCCATGGTGACTCGTGGTGACGTGGAATACGAAGGCAGTATTGAAATACCAGCGGATTTGATGGAAGCCGTTGATTTGTGGCCAGGTGAAAAGGTCTTGGTAGCCTCCGTAACATCTGGTAACCGATTGGAAACCTATGCGTTGCAGGGACCTGCAGGGACGGGGAATATTATTGTCAATGGCGGTGCTGCTCACCTTATTAAAAAGGGTGAACGCGTTGTCATCATGAGCTTCGCTCTTTCTGACAAGCCCATTACCCCCAAGAAAATCATCTGCAACGAATACAACGAAATCATTTCCTAAGCTTTACAAATTTGGTGATTAACTTCATCATCTAACGCCCATGATCTTAGCAACTCTTCTCGACATCAGCATCAACCTCATTATCGGTGTTCAGGTCATCGTTACGTTGCTCCTTCTCTTGGTGGTTCTCATGCAGAGACCTAAGCAAGAAGGTCTCGGTGCTGCTTTCGGTGCCGCTGTGACTGACCAAGCCTTCGGGGCTCGTACGACTGACGTCTTGAAGAAGGCGACTGTTTGGCTCGGCACGCTTTTCATGCTTGTCGCTTTTGTCCTCTGCATCCTCCTCAACAAGAAGTACAAGGCTCAACAGCCTACCTTGTCACAAGAAGAGGTTCCTGCTCAGGTTGAACAACCCCAGGCTCAGAAGTCCGTTAGCGAACTGATTCAGGAACAAGAACAGTCCCAAAAGTAATCACCTTTCCGTGGCAATGCCACGAACCGATCTTCCCGCATAAGCGGGGACTTACTACTGGCAGACAACTGATGCGTTCGGTTGTCTGCTCTTCTCTTGTGTGGAGTGCACTAACTCAAGCCTAGTTACCTCCAGGCTCAGCCCTTGACCTCGCAACGTCTAAGGGATACCTTTCAAGCAATGATCGTGGGGGATATTCTTGAGGCACTCGGGCAGTATTATCGTGAGGAGGAATTTCCTGCGTTGATGAGCCAAATCCAGGAATGGTCGAAGACCCGTCCCATGGATGGTTTACGGGTTATTGATGCGACTCCTCATTTCCGCAATACCTTTGCCAAGTACGCAGCGTTACTGGCTGCTGGCTGTGATCTTACCATTGCGTACTCTGAGTTATTGTCTCCAGATCCCGATGCTCTTGCTTGGGCGGAACAATGGCAACTTCCTTGTGTCCCCACTCAGGAGGCTAAAAACTTAGGTCCTTTTGACCTTGTACTCGACTGTGCTGGCGAGCTTTGTGATGTGGAGAGTCGGTTAGGGTACGTAGAGTTAACCCGTAGCGGTGTGGAACGCTACCGCAAATGCACCCAACCCGTGTGGGTCGTGGATATGGGGCGTATCAAACAAATCGAGACTTGCTTAGGCACTGGCGATGGCTTCATGCGAGGAATGGCTGCCTCTGGCTTCCCGATCCGATCAGGAGTAGAACTGATGGTATTTGGCTATGGCAAGGTAGGGCGTGGCATTGTGCTCATGGCTCAACGGGCAGGGGCAAAAATCACTGTTGTCGACGCCAATCCTGACCGCGCCCACGATCTTCCTACCGGAGTGTCATTTATCCCTCTTAACGATCTAGAAGCTGTGAGATCCTCCTTGTGCCACATGCAGGTGGCTGTTACGGCCACGGGTGTGCTTAACGCTCTGCAAGGCATCATACGGCCTCAAGATTTGGCCCAAGCCGATTGCCTTTGTGCGAACATGGGAGTGGAAGACGAATGGGGACCTGAAATTCCTCGTGAACGTTTGCTTCACATGGGCAAGACGCTCAATTTTATCCTGCGCGATCCCACGCGTATGAGTTACATAGACCCAGCCATGGCTCTTCACAATGCGGGTGCTATTCAATTGATCAGAAACGACTACCAAGCAGGCATAATCTCTCCTGAGCCAGAAGTTGAGGAATCATACCTCAAAATCATCTGCAACAACGGATTGATCAGCGAGGAGTTGGCTCTTTTGGGTCTCAAGCTGTAAAAAAAACTGCTGTAAATCGGCATAAGCTACTCATTCTTTGCCTCTTTTGTGCCATTTCCTGAGATGATCGGGAGGTGGCCATTTTTTTCTCGCACAGCGGTAGCTAGGTCTCGTTGCGAGGCCAATGTTTAGACTATTTAACGAAATGTTAAATAATAAACGTACGTTCATTAAATATTTTTACAAAAAAGTGAGCAAACGTAGAAAACATACGAGAATTCACTATAATAATTGTCTAAATTAGACAATTTATGAATCAGGCAAATTTACAATTTTCGTGAAATAAATTTTGACAAATATGATATTGAGTGAAAAGAGGGGTTGTGTCTTATTTTTAGAACAAACGCTAACTTACTACTATTATGAGACTACACCTACCTCTAGGCTTATTATCAGCCGTTTTGGCATGTTATGCTGGCTCTTCATTTGCTCTCTGCGCAGATGTAGAAACATCCACTGAAACCAGTGGAACTCCGTCTGAAAAGACGTCTTTTGAAATTCCCCAATCCAGTTGCACAGGATTGGAGGTTACAGAAGAATGGACAGCTCCTGAATCGCACCAGTTTGAAGATATTACAGGCAATTCACGAGTGCGCGATGCAGGTCAGCACTATGTTGTTCACACCGATATCGAGAAGTTGGAAGGGAAAAGCGAGGTAACAGACGTCGTAACGCCCATCTATACAACAGTGACAGGTGGATCGTGTAAGGACATTTATCTGACCGAGCAGGATATATCTAGCCCCTATTATTGTACTATTTCCGATGTTGATTTCACGGGAACGCTTGCGGGCGTCCTCGGCGATGGTACGGACTACAATGAAAACGATCACACCATGAAGGGAACAATGACGGGATCGTTGTCCCTTAAGGTGTCTGGTTATGAGAACAAGAGTATCGATGGTGAGATTATTGGGGCCTCGAATGCATTCGTGGCAGGGTCTACCTACATCGAAGTGGCCACCAGTGGCACGACGTACAATAACAAGATTTCGGGAGCATCAGGTGCTGATGTGTTCCAAGACGTCCAAATTCTGCTAGCTGATACCGATGCTACTTATCATGCTCAAGTCATCGGTGGCGATAGTGACGCCGATACGGCCAAGGAAATCATGGGTGGCACCAATTTGACGATTACTGGTGGTACCTTTAACTCAGAAGTAATGGCAGGTGGTGCCGGAGGAACCATTTCCGGAGGAACGCAGTTGGTTGTTCAAGGTGGCACTTTCAATTCGACAGTGACAGCAGGGGGAACTGGCGGCGAGATTACCTCCGAGGCTTTGTATAGCACGATTGCCAATGGCAATGCCGTGTCCATGTTGGTCGAAGGCGGTACTTTCAAAGATGAAGTACTTGTGGCAGGTAAAGGGAGTACCATTAACGGCCATGTGGAACTAGTCGTGGCTGATGACAGCAATAAAGATGCTGATAAGACGGTGTTCGAGAAGACGGTGTCAGGTCTTGGTAGCACGGACAGCTTGACTGGTGACGTTACTATGGTTCTCCATGGAGGTACCTACAAAGGCGATGTCTTAGTAGCCGGTGGCTCTGATGAAACAGGAGCTTCTACTGTTGAGGGCAACGTTGGTCTCTATATCACGGGAGGCTCGTATGAAGGCAACATCGAAGGCTCGGGGACTTCAACAGTTACTGGAGATGTCGAGTTGTACATTGCGGGCGGTGAGTTTTCGGAGGCTACTAATATTTACGCTGGTAGTTGTGATGCCTCAACTAGCCAAGTGGACGGCGATACGAAAATTGAGGTGCTGAACGGAGCTCTCGACGGTTTCCAAGGGACCCTTGATGGGGGAACTTTGGCTGGTACGGATCATACACGTTCTCTCGTTTTTAATGGGAATACCAATGATGCATCGGCAGCTACAGTCCACAACGTAGATGCTATTCAAGTGACCCAATCTGGCGAGGCTCATGTTACTCTAGATGACCAATTTACGGGCAACGTCTATGCTGATTCGGCCACAACAACGGGTATTGGTGGCGAATGGACTGTGCGCGATTCCAAATTTGCTGAAGACTCTTCGCTAGTTCTGAAAGATAAGACAGAAGTCAAAGTAACAGACAATAAGGCAAGCACCATTGATGCCGAGGTGACGCTTGACGGTGATGTCTCCTTTGATGTGTCGGCTGACTCTGTCGGAAAGGGAACGCTTCAGTTTACTCATAGTCTAACGGATGATTCCCACACTGTCACTAAGACCGGGGAGGGCGACTTGCTTCTCGGTGGAACGAACCAACTTCATGAGCTCGCCATGCAGGAGGGCGGATTTGAGATCTCAGGGAGAACAACTATTGAGACTCTTTCTGCTGATGCCGCTCATGAGAACAGCCTTAACGTCGTCAAGGGAGGCACACTCAATGTGACAGGTAAGGCCGACTTGGAGAACGTCAAACTTGGTGGCGAAGGGACAGTCAGCGTGGGCAATAGTGCAACGATGACGGTAGATGCCACGTCAGACAAAGTGGAAGGCTTGGACTTCATTCTGGGAGATCAGGCGAAGTTGGCCCTGCAGAATACGTCGGATGAAATCCAATCGTTGAATGCCACGAACAGTACACTTGAACTAGGTGGAACAACACTGACTATTTCAGGTGGTAGCAAGAGCTCTTTCTCTGGAACGATGGAAGGCTCGGGCACCTTGGCTCTTACCAAGGGTTCCATGGATATCGACTCCGCAGGTAACGGTAAAGTGGGGTTGGAAGTTCGATCTAGCTCGGTTGATTTGGGGAACACATCATCTTCATTCAAAGGCGTGATTGTCGCTGATCAAGGCACGCTCAAGCTTGGTTTGGCAACGTCGGGAGCACATGCTCAGCGCGCACTGCGTGCTAACGCAACAACTGATGCCCAACTGAAGATTGAAGATGGCGGGTTGACTGTGGAGACAGGTTCAACATTGAGCCTGACTTTGAATGCAACGACGGTGGCAGCTTTGGCTGCAGGAGATCCAGTAGTTACGTCCGTGGGTGATATCTCGCTAGCAGATGGTTCCAAGATGGAACTGAACAATCTGAGCAAGATTACAACAGCCGATCTAGATACCTTTACGGTGACGTTGATGACGACCGAAGGCACTGCTACTGTGGGAACGGTTGATCTCACAGACAAGATTTTGGCTTCTTTGTATGAGACCAAAGTTGAAGCAGGTGATGATGGACAGTCTGTTGTTTTGCGAGCTCAACAGGTGAAGGAAAACATCTTCCTCCCAGACAATCCTTCTCCGATTGACGTGGATGATGAACTAGATCCTAGCAATCCAAGCCAACAAATTGAGAATAGCACTCCCGAGAACAAAAATGTGTCTCTCCCTGTGAACGCTACAGCTGGGGCTCGTCTTCTTTGGAACGACCGTTTTGAAGCGTTGGATTCTACTTCGATCTTGTCTGAGGTTTTTGCCTCTGCCGTCGAACAGAAGTCGTCTGGCGACACAACGGCTCTCATCAAGACTCTTGCAGGCTTAGCTGGCTCCACCATCAACTCAACGGGGACTTCGCAACGCGATTCCCTACTTGATGAATTGGGAAGCACTCGTGACCGTGCCATCAGAGTTTATAAGGACGGGAATCAGTTCGGACGTCACTTCTGGATTGAAGGCAATGGAAGTTACAAGCACTTGCGCACACAAGTGGATAAGGGTGGATACAAGCTCTCGACATGGGGAGGAACATTTGGGGCTGACATGGAAGTCAATAATGACCTTGCCGTGGGTGCTGCCTTTACTGCCAATTACGGAGATCTCCGTTCTCAGGCAGGTGAACGCTCCACAGGAGACCTCGATAGCCTATATCTGAATCTCTTCGGTCATTACCAGAGTAAGGCTTGGGGACATTCTCTTGTGATCACGGGTACGACCACAGACGCTAGTCTCGACAGAAATGTCGACTACGGCATGGGCGGATACCGTACGCATGGCTCCACTTCCGGTTACGGTTTTGGTGCTCTATACGAACTCACCTACGATATTTCACTTAACGACAAGGAAACAAGTTTCCTGCAGCCGCTCTTGGCCGCCTCATTCGTGCATACCCAGTTGGATGCTTACGACGAATCTGGTGCCGGCAGTGCTAGCCTCAAGGTCGGCAAACAGGAATGGACCACGGGCACGGTGGCGCTAGGTGCCCGTTGGTCCGGTATCTTCGGGACTCAAACAGTTGGTCGCACCTTCTTCGGAGAACTCTCTGCTACCATTGGCCAAGACTTTGGCGATAAGAAGGGCAGAACGTTGGTCTCTCTTGCAGGTGCCCCTGACTACAAACAATACGTCTACGGAGCTAAGCAAGGGGCTACATCCTTCCAACTTGGTGGTAGCATCAGCACTAACATCAGTCAAAACGGGACCATTTACGCCAATGCTGGCGTAGAAGTCCGAAATGACGCTAATTCCGTTCATGCGAACGTAGGTTACCGTTATTCGTTCTAAACTGACGTTAGAACGAAGTAACGATTATTTCCGTGGCATTTGCCACGCAACAGACAGGCATCCGATAACTTCGGATGCCTGTTTAATTCACTTTTTTGGCAGGGAATCTACCTCCAAAGGCTCCGCTTGACCTTAAGGGCTTCTAGATCATAGAGTGTTAGACAATGTTGGCGTTAGCAACATCCTTGGCCATAGTGGTGGGCGTCTTTGCGGGTTTTGCTCTTGGAGATGTATCCACTCAATCCCATGCACTAGTGACGCAACAACTCAACCCCAGTCGAGGCACGACACCTTTTCCTATGGATTCATCATCTGAACTGATTTCATCAGCATTGCCATTCACACCTGAGCTAGTTCATGCTCCTGCAGAGTTTCCGATCACTCTGACAACAGCTCATTCTCAGTTGGTATTGAGTCTTTCTCCTGAGGGGAAAGTGGTGCAGAGCTACTTCGGTGCGCGCTTGAACCATGCGGACGATGCCCAACTGTTGCAATCTGCCAACTCTTTGCTCGTTCCGACTCGTGCGGATTCTTTGGGTGTGCCACGCGAAAACTCATCAGACGAGTATGATTTGGGGATCACTCAGGCCGATGGTTCTGTATCGGCGGAGTTAGTGTATGATGCTCATCAGGTGGTACGCCAAGACTCATCGGTAACGGCCATTATTCGTCTCATCGATCCCGTATATCCTGTAGCTGTTACCGTTTATTTGCGTGCAGACGTAGAGACAGATGTTTTTGAGCAGTGGGCAACAATCGAGAACCGTGGATCATCACCCATTACCATCAATCGGGCTCAATCTGGGCATCTCACTCTGAAATCAAACTCGTATTGGGTTTCTACATTCCGAGGAGCGTGGGCGGGTGAATCTTTCTTGCGTGAGGAAGAGGTTCAGCGAGGGAATTCTCTTGTCGTGAGTTCCGATTGTGGCGTCAAGACTTCGCAGGAGGGTTCTCCTGCTTTTCTCGTGGCCACGGGCCATTCAGCCCAGGAGGATGAAGGCGATGTCTATTTAGGCGCTTTGGCATGGTCAGGAAATTACCGATTTACCTTCAAGCACTCGCCTCATAATCGTTTTTTTGCAGGTTTTGGGGTAGACTTCCAAGAGTCTCCGTATCGTTTGGGAGCTGGTGAGACTTTACCTTTGCCACGATGGATCATCACCCACAGCTCTCAGGGTAAGGGAGAGGCGTCTCGTCGTCTTCATCGTTGGATTCGCAATCACAACTTGCGCAATGGACATACGCCGCGCTTGACGCTTTTGAACTCGTGGGAAGGTGCTTATTTTACTTTTGATGAACCTCTGTTGCACAAGCTCATGGATGAAGCGGCTGACCTGGGCATCGAGCTTTTTGTGTTGGATGACGGTTGGTTCGGGAACAAGTACCCACGCAATAACGACCACGCAGGGTTGGGAGACTGGCAAGTAAACACAGAAAAGCTTCCTCACCTGCTTGCAGGATTGGCGCAAGCCGCTAAGGAGCGCAACATTCGCTTTGGTATTTGGGTGGAACCTGAAATGGTGAATCCAAAATCAGAGCTTTTTGAACAGCATCCAGACTGGGTTATTCAGCTACCCAACCGCCCATTGCGAGAGGAGCGCCAACAGCTCATCCTCGATCTTTCTCGTCCCGATGTGCAACAGTTTATCGTCGGCGTCTTCCGTGACCTTCTGAGCAACAACCCAAATATTTCTTACGTCAAATGGGATTGCAACCGCAAGATTGCTGACCCAGGTTCGCGTTACCTCTCGCCTGACAAGCAACATAACCTCTACGTCGATTATATTCGTGGCTACTATGCTGTTTTGAAGCAGGTAATGGCGGCTTTCCCTCACGTCACATTCCAAGCTTGTTCAGCAGGAGGTGGCCGTTCTGATTTGGGGACGATGCAGTTTTATGACGAGTTCTGGGTGTCTGATAACACAGATCCTTGTGAGCGAGTTCAGATGCAGTGGGGTATTGGCCATGTGTTCCCTGCTATTGCTATGGCTTCCCACGTTACGGCATCGCCTAACCACCAAACAGGACGTGTCACTCCTCTGAAATTCCGCTTTGATGTCGCCATGTCAGGGCGTTTAGGATTTGAGCTTCGTCCGCAGGATCTCCGCCCTGAAGAACGGGACTATATACGCAGTGCCTTGGCGGAATACAAGCGCATCAGACCCATCGTGCAACTGGGGGATCTCTATCGCCTGCGGTCGCCGTACGAGTCTAATGAGGGGGCTCTGATGTATGTTAAGAATCAGGGGGAAGAGCAGTCTGCTGTTGTGTTCTATTACCTCCTCGATCGCAAATACAACGATCAACCAGCACCTTTGCGCCTTGCGGGGTTAGATCCCAACAAACGCTATCGTGTTCAAGAGCTCAACATCGATGAAACGGGCTATCATACAACTCTTAATGACCGAGTTGTTGGGGGCGACGCCTTGATGAATGTTGGTGTCAATTTGACGTTTACTCGTCCTCTTTCGTCTGTGGTCCTTCTACTGAAGGAAGAGTCATGAGACGACTCATCCGTGTTACTTATTGGTTCTAGTACTCAAGATGTCGTGGACGCATGAGAGAGAGTACATAGCATAGCCTGTGCCGTAGTACTTGTGATAATTGTAGAGGGGGAAGTCCCACCATGATCCATCTTTTTCCTGCAAGGGTAAGAGATCGTCTGCCAACTGACTCGCATGGCGTAGCCACGTTGATTCAGGTAGTTGGAAAATGGCCCTGGCAGCGTAGTAATAGCCGTAAAAGAAAAAGTAGCCTGAGTTTTGAGCAAAGCTTTCGTGTGGAATGGGTTTCTTGAGAGCCATGCTGAGCCATCCGGATCGACTCCAAAGGCGTTCGAGATCGTCATTGAGTTGGCGTAGCGAGATCAGCTGAGGATCCTGCTGCATGAGGCAAAGGTCACCAGCAGGGCTTCGCGAGAGACTTCCTGTGTGGCGGTTGATGGCGAGCCCAGGTCGAGAAGCGTGCATAATCGAGTAGACATAGGTGCCAGCGGGAGTGCGTTGAGACTTCAGAAACTCGAAGCTACGGTTAAAGTATTTTTCTGGTGGAGTGAGCCCGAAAACTTCATGGGCATCGTGGTAGGCTATGAGCGCAGTGGCCGTCAGGAATGAGGTAGGCTCGCTCATTGGACGTTGGGAAATACCATCAAAGGTGATGTATCCCCAACCACCCTTGACGTCCGTTAATTCGTCGAGCCGTTTGATTCGATCAACTGCAAATTGCTTGAGCTTCTGGAAGCGCGGTGAGTTGGGATCTAGGCGACGAGCGACCTTGCAAATGGCTTCAAGGCTGTAGGCGTGTCCCCAGACGTCGTAGAAGGCAAGGGTATCTCCTCGCTTGAGCAGGGGGAGGAGCTCGAGCAAGCGGTCAACTGCGCGGTCGATGGCTTCTCGTACCGCAGGTTCTTCTCGAAAAGGACTCGCTTCAAGACCGATGATGCAAAGTCCTGTGGTGGCCGACTCAAAGGCTCGAGGTCCCGACGGGGGAGGACAATAAACGCTCCAGTGGTTGCCTCCTGTAAAAGATCCCCATGAGCCGTTTTTATTTTGGTGAGTGAGCAAGAAATCCCGTCCACGAGCCAAGGCCTGATCTACCGTTTCAAGTGTTGGGGGTTGTACAACTCCCGCTGGTTCCAAAGGAATAGTATCTGCTTTCCCGGGCAACACAGAGGCTTCTAATTCGTTGGCATGAGCACATGCCAAGCTTGAAAGCAACCCTAAGGATATGGCGAGAAAGCGCATAACTAAGCCCATAGTAGTGAGCGAATCGTAGAGGGTCAAGGATTGCCGGTTCATCCTTTTTAGTCCGTGGCGGGAGCTTCTGTCTGAGTGCTAGGGCTAGATTTTAGCACGTCGTAGACTCTTGCCATGGAATAGAGTGCGTAGCCCGTCCCGTAGAATTTGTGGTAATTGTAGAGAGGATAATCCCACCACGAACCATCCGTCTCTTGCAGAGGCAGGATGTCTTCTGCTAGTTGACTGGCGTGTCGCTTGAGAGAAGTCTGAGGAACTTTGTCAAAGCAACGTGCTGCGTAGTAGTAGCCGTAGTAAAAAAAGTAACCCGCATTTTGTGCAAAACTCTCATGAGGAATGGGCTTTTTGATTGCTAGACTGAGCCAACCCGAGCGACTCCAAAGGCGTTCGAGACCATCTTCAAATTGGCGCATGCTCAGAGCCTTTGGATCATAAGAAATGAGCGTTAGATCACAAGCAGGAGTTCTGGCCAGGCTTCCCGTGTGACGGTTAATGGGAAGAGCCGGGCGAACAGTGTGATCCACTGAGTAGACATAGGTGCCCGCAGGAGTTCTCTGGGCCTTGAGAAATTTCAGAGAGCGCCTCAGTAGGCCTGGATCCGAGTCAAGATCGAAGACTTCTTTGGCATCGTGATAGGCAAGGAGAACGGTTGCTGAAAGGAACGAAGTGGGCGAGCCAATGGGACGCTGAGAAAAAGTGTCGAACGTGTAGTATCCCCACCCTCCGCGAACGTCGCACAG
>CAYNVM010000033.1:0-16074 GCA_964400645.1 uncultured Akkermansia sp.
CCTAAGCGAGGCATCGCTAAGAATCGGCTAGGTGACAAAATAAATCCCATTTGACTGGCAACCTGTTTAGCCAGTGATGGAAGCATGTCTTGAATCTGCTTCTGTACTAAACCACGGAAATCACCCAACGTTTTAGTCAAGTTGGTAGCATTAAACTCACGATCAATACCTCTTTCAACGTCCGTGATGAAAGTAGTGTCCATGTGCTGCAACAAACTCTGATTGCGCAACACTTCGGCTTGTTGTTGGAAGAGAATAGCAACAGCATCCAGAACTTTCTTATTCCACTTCTGCTCGTGTTGGACTGTGTTAATAGCTCGGTTGACAAACTTGGACAGGGATTCACTTCCCCCTCCTCGTTGCTTACCTGTTGTACAAACGGGCACTGAAATTGGTTCGCACTTTATATAGTGTAATGCAAACTCGCGGAGGCTCTGCTCCATCTTCACTACTTTTTCGTCGCTAAACTCGTCAGCATGAGTCAACGCTATCAAGCTACGACGAATCTTGTCACTGGGAAGTTCTGCAAGGAATTCCCATATACGGAGATCTTGCCATGCACGTGCAGAAACGACGATAACAAATACATCAGCAGTCGCTAAAGCCTCCTTCAGCCTGGTTTTGTGATCATCATCTGTGTCAATGCCACACGTGTCCATCAAATGCACAAAATGCAAAGAAGGATCTGGGTAAAAGCCTTTCCTAATGACTGGAGCTGGCTGTTTCTCCTTATCTAGGCCTAATGGCAATTCAGGAGTCTCACCCACCTCGTCGTTCCCCACAGGAGGGTGGTCTTCAAAATAGCTCCAAAGAGTTGCCACATCATTGTGATTTGACATCCTCTGGAAAGCGTCATCTTCGGGATTCACCAATAGGTCAAGAACCCCAGTCTTACCTGAATCGCTGAGTCCCACAACAGCCACGACGGGAGACCTCTCAGCCTTTTCCAAAAGCTTGCGCAATGGCGCATCGCCATCAAAAGGCTCGGTACTATGAAGCAGAGGAGAAAAGTCAAGCGTGGCTTCGGCAAGATCGCGGAAGTCACGTGACAAGGAATCTATTCCTCTTCTCAGCATAGTTCAGGTTCAGATCGTGGAATTTTGTGATAAAAGAGAGCTCTTGAATCACTCAGGAGCTCTCTAAAAGTGCTGTTTTCCAGTTAAACCACGCTTTAGAGTCTTGTCGAGAAAATCTGATGGGACTTGCGGGGAAATCCCATTTCACCGATCCTTCTCTCCTCTTAGTCGTGGTTCTATGTACCGAAGCTAATCTTCAGTACCGCGAATCTTACGCAGCAAGGTCAACCTGAGGAAGAGCAGGTGTTTCTTGTGCTGGCGTAATTGGCGTTTCAGGTGCTACTGGTTCAACCGTCGTTGGAGTTTCTGATGGCACTTCTGGAGTGACGACAGGAGCGACAGGCGTCACAGGAGACACACTTGGCGTTACAGTTGTTGCTGGGGTTGTCACGGCTGGAGTCGTTGGAGCCACAGCCTGACCTGCCTGGCGAGCATAGCGACGTCCAATTTCAATCATTTGAGACACCGTTACGAGGCGGAAGCCACGATTCTGAAGTCCACGGACAATACCTTCAACAGCATCAACAGTTGAGCTGTGAATATCGTGCACAAGGATGATAGATCCAGGCTTAGCACCATTCACAGCACGAGAGATAACAGTTGACACACCAGGCTTGCGCCAGTCGTTAGTGTCTACATCCCAAAGAACGACACTATAACCAAAACGTTCACGCATCATGGAATTGAGCCCAGCGTTTGTGGCGCCATAAGGAGGACGAACTAAACGAGGGGAATAACCACAAGCATCGCGAATGGCTGCATCTGTCTGAGCAAGTTCGCTTTCAATCTTGGCACGGGAATTCTTGGTCATGCAAATATGATCCCACGTATGGCTAGCAGGTTCATGCCCTTCAGCAACCATGCGGCGCACCACATTAGGATAACGCTTAACGTTCTGCCCTTGCATGAAGAATGTACACTTGGCGTTGTAACGGCTCAAAATATCCAACACACGAGGAGTCAATGTCCCGTGAGGGCCATCATCAAATGTCAAAGCAACAACGTTTTCTGGGACAGACACGCGAGCCACGCGAATTCCTGGCATGGAAGGAGCCGACTTAGTAGGAGAAATAGGCTTAACGGGAGCCTTAGGTGTTTCAGGCGTCTTTACAGTCGGTTTTGTGACTTTCTGGACAGGAGAAACAACTGGTTTAGAGGGAGTTGCTACTGGTTGCGAGATTTCAACAGGAGTCTGTGTCTCAACAGGTTGCTGTTGAGACGTATTCGCAACCTCATTGTCGTCATGTTTAAAAAATGAGCAGGATGTCAATACTAGCGCAATAGCTAGTGAGGGGATCAAGGTTAGTTTCATAGAACAAATTTGAACGAAGAGGGTTTACTCCTCCCCTGATCCTCTGTCACGTTTAATAAACGTCTAATTACGTTGTTTCTTGTTCTTTATTCAGGACTATCCATTTCAATGTAGTCAACGGCCGTCGTATTACGTGAATTAGCAGGATCACGGACCTCAATTTTCATCTGTTTGAAGAACCAATTCCCATCCTTCAACTTCATAACCGAGGTTAACATAAAACGCTTAGAAAGTTCTCCTCTTCCATCAATGCCATCAATCTGCCACATAGCTCCGTTTTCCTTATCGATCCAAACACGAACCCACGCATATTGACCCACCTTTGGGTTGGGGTTCTTCAGTTGGATCACCCAGCATGAACGGCCCTTGACCACAGATGAACTATCTTCTGGCAATATGGTTCCATTCTGCCAATACAAGAAACGCATAGAAAGGTCTTCATAGGTAACGTCTGTTCCTGCAATTGGCGTCACATATTGAGATGTGGGCAATGACTGCATCTTGCCATTTTGTTGGCTAAGAATTTCCTGTCCCTTCTCTCGGAATTTCAAATCAAAGCGTTCCCATGTATCGCTAGGCTTATACTGGAAGCACATGAGCTCACCTCTCAAACTGATACTGAAGGGGATCTTAAGACCACGTTTGCGGATACGTCCCTTTAAGTCCTTATTTTTCTGTAAGGTTGCCGACTGACGGACAGCTTTCAGAAGAGCTGTGGGATCTGGAGCTGAGGTTGTAGCAGCATCTGCACCACTCATTATTACTCCTAGTCCTAAGACAAGAAGCCACCGACTCCATCCTTGTAGTATCGTGCTCATGTTTCAGTCTCTCTACTCCATCTAGTCTCTATTGAAAATACCAAAATCTCCGTTATCTATTTTGTCATCGTTACACTCTTGGTACTTTGTCTTTCACATGTAAAGCCACCGTGTCATAATACACCTATGTTTCCGATGCCCATTCGTCCTCGGCGCAACCGCAAGTCGGCTGCTATCCGCGATCTGGTTGCTGAAACCGACCTCTCGGCCTCTCGCCTCATCTGTCCGATGTTTATTCATGATGGTGATATCGATGAGCCCATCGATTCTCTCCCTGGTTGCACTCGCTGGAGCATTCATGGACTTGTTGAAGAAGCCAAACGCCTTGTTGACTTAGGCATTCCTTGCATCGACCTCTTTCCTGCCATTGCTGATGAAAAGAAATCTCCAGACGCAGAGGAAGCCTACAACCCTGATGGTTTAATTCCTCGTGCAATCCTGGCACTTAAAGATGCAGTTCCTTCCCTGCTCATCAACGCAGACGTGGCTCTCGATCCATACAACTCCGACGGTCATGATGGTCTCGTCCAATTCTATCCCGATGGTGGGTTTGAAGTCCTGAACGATCCAACTATTGAAGTCCTCTGCCGTCAGGCTCTCTGCTTTGCAGAAGCTGGTGCTGACATCATTTCTCCTAGCGATATGATGGATGGGCGCATCGCTGCCATCCGCTCCGTTCTGGACTCTGAACACATGGAAGACGTTTCCATCATGTCGTACACGGCCAAATACGCTAGTGCCTTTTACGGGCCCTTCCGAGGAGCTCTTGAGAGTGCGCCCAAGAGTGGGGATAAAAAAACCTACCAAATGGATCCACGCAATGCACGCGAAGCCCTTCGAGAAACGGCCCTCGATGAAGCTGAAGGAGCGGATATTCTCATGGTGAAGCCAGCCACGATGTACCTCGACGTACTTAGCGCCATGCGCCAGTCTACAACTCTCCCTATTGCAGCGTACCATGTCAGCGGTGAATACCTCATGCTGAAGGCCGCTGCCTCATCAGGTTGGATCGATGAAAAATCCGCTGTACTAGAAACTCTGACAAGTATCCGCCGTGCGGGTGCCGACATGATTCTTACCTATTACGCACCACTTGTTGCAGAATGGCTTAAAGCCTAAAATTAGGAAAGAAACAATTCTCTATTCCAAACATAACAGCCCATCGATGTCCTCGGTGGGCTGTTATGTTTTACTGATATTGTACAAGGTTATGATCAGCGGAAAAGAATGCGTTTTTTCTGATGAGCATCCTGCCGAATATCCTCTGCATAGAGATCCACGGCTCGTTCTCGGCGCAAACTATCGAGGGCCGAAATGAGCGCAGGCTTCGCCTCGTCAAAGGACAGTTGACGAGCAGGTTCTATTGGAGATGCAACAAAGAGATGCCATCCCAACTTGCTTTGAACAAGCACAGGAGTGTTGGTCGGCAAAGCAAAGAGATCCACTCCCTGGAGAAGGTTTGGTCTGTCTTTCGTCACTCTCCCCAACTGTCCACCATGGGAAGCAGTCTTAGAATCCTCACTATATTGCTTGGCTAGTGCCTCAAAAGATTTTCCATTACGTAACTGTCCCAGAACCCCTTCCATTTCGTGTCGGACTGCTTCAGGATTCTTGTGAAGAGTCGCCATGAAGATATGCTTGAGCTGACGTTGTTCAGGTACACGGATTTTATCCTTCACTCGATCGTAAAAGAACCGCAACTCCTGCTCATTAACAGGCACAGCCTCGTCAATAGTTCTAGCCATCATAGCTCGTTCCTTAAGGCGAGCCGCCATCTTGTCGCACAAATCCTTTTCTGTAAGCTTTTGCACAGACAAAGCCTTCATGAAATCCTCATACCCCAATGGAAAGCGAGCCTTGAATTTTTCCATTTGATCCTTGGCCTGATACGAGACATCGGGCAAACGCATGTCGTTTGTGCGCGTTTTAAGACGCAACAATGATTCATCAATCAGCCCATGCATCGCCAACGCATTCAGGGTTTTCTCTTGTTGAGCCGTTAGCTTCTGCTCACTCGTAGGGTCATATCCAGCTCTCCATCCTCGTACAAAGGCTAGTTCGGCCTTGCGACGACGTAGTTGGTTCTGGGTGATAGGTTCACCAAAGACTGAAGCAACCATCTCCGAATTATCCCCAAATGGGTTATCCATTGGCTTAAAGTGAGCACGGAACTTCCCTGCTAAAAAGCCATCCCAAACAAAGAGATCGCCGATCACATACAACAAAAATACCGTATAGAAGGCGAGTTTGAATGAAAACTTGCGGAAAGAGGACATGAGAATAAAAGGAAACTAGAGGTTGCTAGGATCAAGCCACGATGTTCTGAGAAAGGCAAGCCGTAAGAACAAACAGCCCTGACCTCGCAGATCTGAAGGTCAGGGTCGTTTCATCTGTTCAAGACCAGATGGGAGAGAGAGGTGATTTATTATACACCAGCAGCATCTCCCAAACGCTTAGATGCAGCTGGAAGGAAATTACGGAAGCGAGCCTTATCAATGCACTTCATGTATGCTTCTTCTGGAGAAACAATACCTTGTTGGAGCTTCTGCCAAATAGCGTCATCCATAAATTGCATCCCCATGCTCTTACCTCCGACAATGACGTCTGAGAGTTTCTGAGTGGCACCTTCACGAATGATGGCGCTCACAGCAGGAGTTGCAAACATGATTTCGTTCACGGCCACACGACCTGGTTTGTCACAGCGCTTCATCAACAACTGAGCCACAACGCCTCGGATTGAAGCGGCCAACATCGTGCGGACCTGTGCTTGTTGTTCTGCTGGGAATACGTCAATAATACGGTCAATCGTCTTACGAGCATTGTTCGTGTGCAACGTACCAAATACAAGCAAACCTGTTTCAGCAGCTGTCAATGCCAATGAAATGGTTTCCAAGTCACGCATTTCCCCAACGAGCACGATATCTGAGTCTTCACGGAGTGAAGCCCGTAGACCATCAGCGAAACTTGGCGTTTGGAGAGGCACTTCACGTTGAGTGATAATGGAAAGCTTGTTGTTGTGAACGAATTCAATAGGTTCTTCAACCGTAATGATGTGGCGAGCTTGATTGCTGTTGATATAGTCAATGATAGCAGCCAACGTCGTGGACTTACCTGAACCCGTTGGTCCCGTCACTAAAACTAACCCTGAACGCATGTGAGCAAACTCCTTCACTGCTTCAGGAATTCCCAACTCTTCCAACGAAGCGATTCGGGTTGGGATGAGACGGAAGACAGCGGCCAAACCATTCTGTTGCTTGAAGTAGTTGCAACGGAAACGGGAGTTTTCATCCATTTCGTAAGCAAAGTCCAAATCACCTTCCTGAAGATATTTCTTAAAAGCATCCACATCGCAGATTTCTGCCAACATATTGTGGAATGCTTCTCCTTCAAGAGGAGTATCACTGATCGGAGTGATAGAACCATGAATACGTACCTTCGGTGGTTCACCTTCACTCAAATGCAAGTCAGAACCACCTGCTTCTACGAGACACTGAAAATATTGGTCAATAACGGCCATAACGTAAGTTTACTATGTTAAATTTAGTCCTTAATGCCGAGGTATTGCTTCATGATCGTCTTGTCCTCGGAACGGTACAAGCAATCTTCTGCCGTAATGATCCCTGCCTTATGCAAGGCTCTCAATGAATCATCCATCAAGATCATCCCCTGAGCCTTACCTGTCTGAATACTACCTGGAATCATGAAGGTCTTACCTTCACGAATACAGTTACCAATAGCTGGCGTATTCACCAACATTTCCAAAGCCAAAGCTCGACCATTCCCGTCTGCTTTTGGAACAAGTTGTTGGGAAATAATGCCTCGGAGAGATTCACTCACCATGATGCGGATTTGATCACGCTGTTCTACCGGGAATACGTCCAAGACACGGTCAACGGTACGAGCTGCTGACCCCGTGTGCAATGTACCCAAAACCAAGTGACCAGTTTCTGCAGCAGTCAATGCCAAGGAAATCGTTTCCAAGTCACGCATTTCACCCACCATGATAACATCAGGGTCTTCACGAAGAGCTCCTCTCAAGGCGCGAGCAAATGATTCCGTATGCTTATGAACTTCACGTTGGTTCACATGACACCCCTGCGACGGAATAATGTATTCAATCGGGTCTTCCAACGTAATGATGTGATCCTCACGGTCCTTGTTAATGAAATCGATGATGGATGCCAGAGTCGTTGATTTACCAGACCCCACAGCACCTGTTACCAAAATCAGGCCGTTCGTAAAGCGCGTTAATGGAATGATGTACTCGGTTGGCAACCCGATTTCTTCCATCGTTCTCACTCTCGTATTAATAATACGGAAGCAGATATCATACCCCAAACGTTGTTTGACGACCGAGGCACGGTAACGGCCAAATTCATTGGCATAGGCAAAGTCTACATCTCCCTTTTCCTGCAAGCGCTGCCATTCTCTCTCTTCCAAGAACCCGCGCGCCAAAGTTTCAGTGTCTGCCGCTGTAAAGCGTGGTGCCTCATTCCAAATGGGTAGCAACTGGCCAAATCGACGCCATGACGGTTGCGTATTTACAGCTAAGTGAATATCGGAACAGTCGTAATCCTGTCCCAACTTCAAATAACCGTCTACGTGCGGCAAAATATATTCGCTCATATCCGAAAAATTCTGAATGGGTAGTTCTCTGAACATTAAATGATCCCCTTTCTAGTTGGCTAGTAAAAAAGCACCCATCCTTCATTTTTGTTTCAACAAAGCCACTCCAACGACGCTCTGAATCCCTCGTTTCTAGTTCCCTCAACTCAATGTCATGATCTGCCACATGAAAAGAGGCTGTGACAGGCAATCGCTTTCAGTTACAGTAACGGCGAAATGAAAATCAATCTTGGATCTAAACCTTTCCTATTCCCCATGCCCGTTTTACTCATTGCGAGTTATAACGAAGATGGTACGGCCAATGCTATGACCGCAGCCTGGGGGTCTCTCAGCGATGTCAATCAGATCGCTATTTATTTGGGAAGTGCCCATAAATCCGTCAAAAATATCTTGGCTAGAAAGGCATATACCGTTGCCATTACTGACCAAGCCCATGTCGACGGCGCGGACTATGTTGGTTCCGTGTCTGGCTTCCTTGAAGCGAATAAAGTCGAAAAGGCAGGTTTCCATCCAGTACCAAGCCAATCTGTTGACGCTCCCATTCTTTCTGACATGCCAATGACTTTGGAATGTAAACTTGTCAGCTATGATGAAGAAACTGAATTGGCTCTAGGCGAAATCGTCAATATCATCGTTGATGATTCTATTTTGGATGCCAATGGCAACATTGATCCTCTCAAGTTGAAGCCTGTTTCCTACGATCCTGTCAACCGCCAATACCTGGCCATCGCCAGTCCCATTGCTGTAAGACGCCCCAAGGTCACGTCAATTCAGTGATAAACAGTGAACTGAGGTCTCCCTCTCTTAGAGATCTACAGTACACAAGTGCTAGCTTTCTTCATGACCAAGTGCCTTGACCCGAGGTAAAATAATAGCTTTACTGAAGGCCCGTTCACTATCTATCCATCTCCCATCGGCGTTATGAAACTTCGGTTGTTTGCGTATCTCTGTCTTGCTTTGGCAAGTTTTCCACTTGCCCAGACAACAGAGGCTCAGCAAGTAACCACATCTTCTAGCACTCGTAAGCAACGGTTAGATCCGTCCGATCAGTACCTGCAAGGTTGGTATCTGATTCGAGATGCGGAGAAGTTTGCTCAGCAACAGAAATACGCCGAAGCTGTGCGTGCTGCTCGCAAAGCTGACAAAATCTTTGCAGCAATTAGCGAAGCCAATCCTCAGTGGAAAACCAACATGGTGGCCGCTCGTCGCCAAAAGACTTCGGAAGACATAGAAAAATGGAAGAAGGAGGCTCGTCGCATCGCCTCGGCTCCCCAAGACAACTCCATCGAAAAAGGAAGCACCATCCCCGGTCCCAATTCCGAAACTCCGCAACAAAAGCCTAGTCCTAAACCAGTCGACACCCCCAAAAAGCCTGCGCAACCTGTCGCTCCTAGTGCTTTGCCTACCTTTGACGACCTCCAGAAGGCTCGTGACAACGGTTTACGCAATAATGTCACGCCTACGCCTCCCCCTGTCACCATCATCAGTAGCCCTGAAACAGCTGGTTCTAGCTATGACCGTATGGAGAAGGAAATCCTCCGTCTCCAAATGGAAAACAAGGCTCTTGTCAAAGCTCTGCAAGATACTCGCTACTCCCTTGAACAAGCTTATGCTCGTCGCAGTAGTGCTGAGGCAGGTGAAGCCACTTACAAACGGATGTTGGAAGAACTCCAGCAAAAGGTCGAAGCTGAGCGCAAGACGAGTAATGACCTTGTCCTCTCATTAACCAAGCGAGTCAATGAAGCGGAAGAACAACTCAAGCTTGCTCAACAAGAGAGAGCTCAGTCAGAGGAACTAATCGCTAACCTCCAACAGAGACTCGAGGAAAGTGAAAGCTTACTCGAAGAAACAGCTCGTGAACGCGATGACCTAAAGAAACAGCGCGATGAGCTAGCTGCTATCATCGAGCTCAACAATGCTGAAAAAACAAAGGGCCTCATGGATCGCAACCTGACCCTTGCTGCTCAACTCAAACAAGCTCAAGAACGCATCGCTGAATTGGAAAAATCCAATCAAGAAAGCGAAGACATGCGTGCCGCCAACTTGCGCGAACTAGAACGCACCCGCGCTGAAGCCTCTCAAATCAAGATTGCTCTCGCTGCCTTGCGTGACGAAAACTTGGGATACCGCCGCCGCATTTCTGAGTTGAATACTAAGCTCGTTAATACGGAAGCAGAACTCGATAAGCTGTCCGAGGCTCCCAAGGAAGACCCCATCACTGTGGAAGAAAACCGCCTGCTTCGTTCGACAGTTAGCAAGCAGATGCGTCTTCTCTCCACTCAAGTCCGCAGTCGTGAGCTTCTCATTGAGGCCTACAAACGGCACAAGCTTAAAGACCCTGAAATGGCTGAAGCCATCCAACTGCTTGGTGACGAATCCAAATTAGAGCTTACTCCTGCTGAAGAAGAGCTAGCCAAGACGCTCGGAGAACGCAATGCGGAAGACCAACAAAACTCGGCTCAACACCTAGCTGAGTTCAGTGCTCAGCAAAAAGAAGAAAAAGCCCAAACGGAACAAGCCATCCGAGACCAACTTCAGATCGAAGCCATGGGCTTGGGCGCTGAACGAGCCTTCTCCAAGGGACGCTACGCCGCAGCGGAACAATTGTATCGTTCGCTCCTCGACGTCAAACCTGACCACTTCCCGGCTCTCGTTAATCTCGGTGTCATTTTGGTGAAACGCAATCTCGTCGATGAGGCTATCACTCACCTGAAATACGCCACAACTATTGACCCGAAATCCGCCCCTGCCACCTT
The DNA here is from genome assembly GCA_964400645.1 of uncultured Akkermansia sp. Lineage (GTDB taxonomy): Bacteria > Verrucomicrobiota > Verrucomicrobiia > Verrucomicrobiales > Akkermansiaceae > Akkermansia. Next base: position 10,589 of record CAYNVM010000033.1, read on the forward strand.
CATGTTGGGCATCGCCCACTACCGTGCTGGCCATGACAAGGAAGCTTTGGACGCACTCAAAAAGACGGTCCAAATTCAACCTGACAATGCCATGGCCTTCCTTTACATGGGAAACATTGAAGGAACAACAGGCCGACCTCAAGAAGCTGTCAATTACTACAAAAAGGCGATTAGCATCAACAGTGACATGGCTGATGCCCATTACAATCTCGCTTGCACACTTGTCCGAATGGGGCAACTTGAACAAGCTCGCGCTGCTTATGATCGTGCCATGCACGCTGGCGCTCTTCCTGATCCAGAACTTCAAAGCATTCTGTCAGCAGGAGCTACGCCTCAGCCTGCAGCACCTGCAGCTGAACCTCAAGAAGACGACACGAACCCAGACGAACCAGTCGTAACAGGAGACAAGGAAGTCCCTGCAGAGGTCGCTGAAAGCAATGGTGAAGCACCTGAAACTCCCGCCCAAACCACCCCATCAACCAAACCAGTAGCCAAGCAGCCATCAGCCCCAGTCAAGCCTGCTACAACTCAACCCACCACGGCACAAAAAGCAGCTAATGCTGTTAAGACTGCGCCCAAACCAACGCCAACAAAGCCAAGCTCTCCTGTTCGGAAAAATCGCTTCCGCCTCGGCGCTTAATGGCCTCTGCTTGTCATAGCTCACAAATTCCGCTAGACTGCTCAGACCGTCATGAAATTGCGATCCCATAGCATCCCTAGCCTTCACGGTGATTTATTGGTACCTGGAGACAAAAGTATCTCCCACCGCGTCGCCATCCTCGGCGGTCTCGCCAAGGGAACCACTGAAGTTCAAAACTTCCTGTGCAGTGAAGACTGTTTGAACACTCTCCACGCCATGGAGCAACTCGGTGCTGAGATCCGCATTATTGAAAGTCGCGATGGCTATGGCCCCACGCACTTCCTCATTAAGGGGGTCAACATGCAACCAACGCCACCTAGCTCTGCCATTGACTGTGGTAACTCGGGCACAGGCATGCGCCTCATGGCTGGTATGCTAGCTGCATGTCCTTTTGACTCTGAGCTCTTCGGAGACGCTTCGCTTTGCTCTCGCCCCATGGGTCGCATCATGACGCCACTCGCCCAAATGGGTGCATCCATAGAAGCTGTTGGTGAAAAACCTGGTTGTGCGCCACTCAAAATCAAAGGCGGCACACTCCACCCCATTTCCTACACCTTACCCATGGCCAGTGCTCAGGTAAAAAGCGCTGTCCTGCTAGCTGGCATGTTTGCCAACGGAACCACCTCGGTCGTCCAACCTGCCCAAACGCGCGACCACACGGAACGCCTCTTCCACCATTTCGGGATTCCTTGTTCTGTGGATGGTCTTTCCGTCTCGATGGTTGGCCCAGCTAGCCCTGTTGCCAACAATCTCACGGTTCCAGCCGACATCTCATCGGCTGCCTTCTGGATTGTTGCCGCTGCCACTCGTCCTGGTTCTAGCCTCGTTCTCAAAAACGTTGGCCTCAATCCTACGCGCGATGCCATTCTGCATGCTCTCCGTCGCATGGGCGCATCCATCTCCGTGACCGTCACCTCCCCAGAAGGAGCAGGCGAACCTTATGGAGACCTCCATATCACCGGCGACGCCCCTCTTCACGGCACCACCATCCTCAAGGAAGAAATCCCGAACCTTATCGACGAAATCCCCATCATCGCAGTTGCTGCCGCTTTAGCTGAAGGTGATACGGTCATCCGCAATGCTCACGAACTCCGAGTCAAAGAAACCGACCGCATTGCCACCACTGCAACTAACCTGCGTGCAATGGGCGCTGATGTAGAAGAATTTGACGACGGAATGATCATCCATGGTGGCAAAGCACTCTCGGGTTGCACTCTTGAAAGCTACGGAGATCACCGCATTGCCATGGCTTCTCTCATCGCAGGCATGTCTGCCTCAGGAGAAACAGTACTCAACAACTGCAACTGCATCGCTACCTCCTACCCTGGCTTTGCCGAGGATCTCGCTCATTTCGTGAACGACTAACAACACCCAATAGGCTGTCTCTAGTGAGTCAGCTCCTCCCAGCAGGAGACTTTTTTAGGCATCCCATGCTTTGTGAGTATGGGATGCTATAGTTTATAACAATTGGCGAATGAACAGTTAAATTGTTATGATGGAGATTAGTCTCCAACTTGAACAACAATGAAGAAGCACGCCGTATTGATCGCCACCCTTCTGGCATTCTGCTCAGGCATTTCATTCTCCGAATCTCCAACTTCCATGAACACTCCTCCCGCTCCACTCACTGATACATGGGACAAGACTTTCCCTCAAAGCCCTCTCGTCCATCACGAAAAGGTCGTCTTCGTCAATCGATACGGAATTTCTCTAGTCGCCGATCTATACTCCCCCAAGTCCGCAACGGGCAAGCTCCCTGCCATTGCCGTATCTGGTCCCTTCGGTGCTGTGAAGGAACAAGCCTCGGGCCTGTACGCCCAAAAGCTAGCTGAAATGGGCTTCCTCACGATCGCCTTTGACCCTTCATTCACTGGTGAAAGCGGAGGTTCCCCTCGCTACATGGCTTCTCCTGACATCAATACCGAAGATTTCCAGGCCGCCGTCGATTTCCTCTCTAACCACGAACAAGTTGATCCCAACAAAATCGGCATCGTCGGGATTTGTGGTTGGGGCGGACTCGCCCTCAATGCCGCCGCTCTGGATACTCGCATCAAAGCCACTGTTGCCTCCACCATGTATGACATGACTCGTGTCACGGCCAAGGGGTATTTCGATTCCGAAGATTCAGAAGAAGCTCGATTCGCCAAAAAGCAGAAAATCAACGATCTGCGCACAGAAGAATACAAAACTCGCGAATACTCTCGTGCAGGCGGTTGCATTCCTCTCCCCGTCCCTGATGACATGCCTCAGTTCGTTAAAGAGTACAGCGACTACTACAAGACAGAACGTGGTTATCATCCCCGTTCCCTCAACTCTAACGAAGGTTGGGCCTCCATCGGTACGCTCTCGTTCTTCAATCAACCTATCCTCCAATACTCCAACGAAATCCGTAGTGCCGTCCTCATCATGCATGGTGAAAAAGCTCACTCCTGCTATTTCTCCAAAGATGCCTTCAAGAACATGATGGAGAACAACCCTTGCCCAGAGAACAAAGAACTTCTCATCCTCCCAGGTCTGGTCCACACCGACCTCTATGACGGTGGCAACAAAAACGCCATTCCCTTTGAAAAGCTCAAGGACTTCTTCAACACTTACCTGAAGTAATAAGATTTCTACTCTGGAACGATAACTTATAAAACTTTCTTCCCATTTTGGGGTTAGATTGAAATGATAAAAGTAAGAGTTCCAAAGAATGAAAAGATTAGTATTATCTATACTTATAATATCATCTCTACAGGCCGGCTATTCGCAAGGAAAATACCCTATCGTTGATACAGGTCAGAAAGATTTTTATAGTACTAATGAAATCATTCAAAGGCCTCATTCTAGCAATCCTTATTATGGACAAGATTCTTGTGTTCATGGGAATCAACCAAAGTACAAAGACAATAAGGACGGCACCATAACTGACCTTGTCACGGGGTTAATGTGGGAGAAGAATATGGGAGATAAGCTCACCTATGAGGCAGCCCAAAGAAAAGCAAAAGATCTACGAACGGGTGGACATAGAGACTGGCGAATTCCTACAATCAAGGAACTCTACTCCCTGATCCAATTTACAGGTCAATCCATGGGAGAGCATGCTATAACCCCCTACATTGACACAAAGTACTTTGATCAACCTATTGGTAGCGCGAACCGGGGAGAACGTGAAATTGACGCCCAAACTTGGTCATCAACAAGCTACACAGGCTCTACGATGGGAAACCAACAAACTGTTTTCGGAGTTAACTTCGTAGATGGTAGAATTAAAGGCTATCCTCTCTGGAAAAGGAGAGAAGAAAATAAAATGTATTTCCGAATGGTTAGGGGAAACACTGACTATGGGAAAAATAAACTTGTCGATAATGGAGACGGTACTGTCAGCGATTATGCTACAGGGCTAATGTGGCAAAAATCAGATGATGGCAAATTATATGACTGGAAAGGAGCATTAGATTACGCCAACAATCTCTCACTTGCGGGGCACACTGACTGGTATTTACCTAATGCCAAAGAATTGGCATCTATTGTCGACTATAGTCGATCGCCAGATTCAACTAACTCCCCTTCCATCTCGCCATTATTTCAATGTACAAAACACGAAATCTTGAGTGGAATCTTTGATTACCCCTATTACTGGACATCAACCACTCATCTCGATGGGCGTAATCCCTATGGGAATGCTGTCTATGTTTGTTTTGGTCACGCTTGGGGGAGAAATCCTCGAACGGGAGAATTAACCGACGTCCATGGGGCTGGCTCCCAGAGAAGTGATCCTAAAGCAGGCGACGCCTCAAGTTATCCTCGTTTCTTTGGCCCTCAAAAAGACATGCAATGCGTTTACAACGCTGTGAGGTGTGTCCGCAAAATACAAAAGGGAGATAAGCCCAAGAAAACAAAAAGCAGATAAGAGGACATGAGAACAATAATTACCTTATTCCTCTTTATAGGAACGCTCCTTACCTACTCATACGCTAAAGAAAGCGAATGGCGCTTTGCAGTCGTAGGAGACACTCACGTACCCAACGCATTCACCGTTCAGAAAATAATACCCAAACTAATAGAAGATAAAGTTGAGGTTGTTCTGTTCCCTGGCGACATCATCCAAGGTGGGAAAGGGCAAAACCCACAGGGTATGATTGAAGAACTCTATCAATGGAAAGAGCTCATTTCTCCCCTAGAAAAAGCTGGCGTCAAAATTCTCGTTATTCGAGGGAATCACGAAGCTGATGTAAAAGGTAACAACACTCGACCTTGGTATAGATTGATTTCTCAAAATCTCAATTTGGTGGAATCGTATAAAAACGTGACCTTTGTCGGTCTAGACAACTATATCAATGGCGAACACAGTATTGATATACAATGGTTCGAAAATGCTCTCAAAAATATTCCGAAGAAAAATATAATCGTTCCTTTCGGGCACGAACCAGCATTTAGCTGTAACACTTTTCATCCTGTCTGCCTCGATGCAAATATCGATAGCAGAAACAAGTTCTGGGATCTCCTTGAAAAATATGGGGTATCATTTTACTTCTGTGGACATTCACATCAATACAATCTCAGCTCCATTACGCATGATGGAAAAACAATCCATCAGGTTGTCTCAGGAGGAGGTGGAGGTTTTCTACAGCCCAAACGAGGAGGCATTATCAATGCTGACGGATACCAAGTAAAACTCATTGATTTCAAAAGTGAAACAGGATATCTCCTAGTCACAGTTTCAGGAAATAAACTATCTACTCTTTGGCAAAGTGTCTACGATGAAGCAGTAAGACATATGCCAGAACAACGCAAACCTCATCGGGCTCAGCGCTGAGCGTTCGGATTATCACAAGCCTTCCGTCAGGTTATTTTTACTTTTGCT
>CAYNVM010000034.1:0-15896 GCA_964400645.1 uncultured Akkermansia sp.
AAAGGAGCGACCACCTTGTGAGTGATCGCCCCTTTATTGCGTTATGGAAGAAAGCTTATTTGGTCTCTTTTTTAGCCTTAGCGTAATTGCTATCCAGTTTAGCCAGTTGCTTCATGAGTTCCTTGCCCAAAGCCTTGTATCCTTCGGCGTTGGGGTGAACGACATCAGCCATCATGTTGGCATCTGGAGCACCCTTATCAGCATGGCGAATAGCCTTACTCAAATCGGCATAGAAAATTGTTTTGCGGTCAGCTAACTTTGCATACAGCTTGTTTGTTTCCTCAATGGGTTCCCAGTTTTCCTTCTCCTTACGAGGCAAAATGCCAAGCAATAGTATTTTTGACTTCGGGGACTTCTGACGGATTAACTGTAACAAGGCTTTCGTGTTGGCTGCGCAATCTTCGGGGCTATCCTTTCGGTGTCCAAGATTGTTTGTACCAATCAGCACAATAATGACCTTAGGACTGATGCCATCCAATTCACCATTTTGCACGCGATAATAGGCATTGTCGACGTAATCGAAGCCAAAGCCCATGTTTGTAATAGGGATGTTTCCGAACACCTCATTCCATGATTCGGCTCCTTTCCCAGTGAATTGATCAGCCGGCAACCCTCCCCAGCGGTGTGTGATGCTATCGCCAATCATCACATAATAGGGCTTTGCTTCCTTATTCTTGTCCAACACTGCTTTGTGGCGTGCTTGCCAATCGTATGGATCTCTTTGGTGCGGTTCTGGTTGCAATGAGGGAGGAAGAGTTGGTTCAGCTCCCATCAGATTGCCCCCCAACAGCATGAAGCTACTAATAACAATAAGTCCTATATTCTGAGAGAATCTCATGCCTTTATTCTATTATCACGATTCTTTTCCTTTTCAAGAGGAAGGCATATTTGGCTCAAGCTTCAAGAGAAGAGCTTACTAGTTCCTGAACAGATACTGAATCCTATATATGTCAACAGGATGCCCATGAACAAATTTGCGACGATATTAACACATCCGCGGAAGAGATCACCTGATTGAAGTAAATTCAGAGTTTCGAAGCTTAATGTTCCGAAGGTGGTCAGACCACCTAGGAATCCCACGACTAAAAACTGTCGCAGGGAGATAGATTCGATGATGTGAAGCGAACACAAGGCCATCACCACACCAAGCACTAAACAACCGACGAGATTAACGGTAAGAGTCCCATAAGGGAACTGAGCTCCCCAACGGCTTGTTGCCAAAAGTCCCACAATCCAACGGCAGACCGCACCGAAGCCGCCTCCCACAAAAATTACTAGGGCCGATTTCCAATCAAACATTGAAAGACACTGGTTCTATAAACGGGAGCTGGCTAGCCCAGAAGGACTAGCCAGCCATCATCAACACAGAATCAAAACAAGAAAACGAATGCTTCTCAGCGTCGTGTTCTGGGGTTACGATGCCAAACCAGAGCACCTTTGGCAAGTGAAAAAAGATAAGCAACTGCCAAAATAACCAAAAAACCGACCATTGAAAAGAAAGCAGGTCCCGATTGAATAACCTGGTCCTTAAAATTCAGAGCCCAAGGATAAAGGAAAAGCACTTCGATATCGAAAATAACGAAAAGGATCGCAACAATATAGAACTTAACGGAGAACATGGGAGCGCCATCCCCCGTTGGAATCATCCCGCACTCATATGGGATGTCAGCTGAAGCACGGAGCTGAGCACGCTTTCCGAACAAAACGCTCAATCCCAAAATCATACCTGCAAAGCCTAATGCGGCAAGCACCTGTATCAGCACTGAGAAATATTCCTGATTCATGATTTGTTTGAGAGAAATCTACCTTATCTCTCTTCCCAAGGAAAGCCTTTTCCTACTCTTTCATCATCGATCTTTCTTGCCCTTCCTTGCAACTTCATGTAGATTCCTCTCACCTTCATTCGTGCGCATGTGGCGAAATTGGTAGACGCGCCAGACTTAGGATCTGGTGCCGAAAGGCGTACAGGTTCGAGTCCTGCCATGCGTACCATCTTTTTTAGTTGATCTAGGTCTCATCTAGCGTTGAAAAAGCTTGATCTTGAGAGGCAGGGTTTGTAGGAATCGCACACGTCATGAGCGAACTGAAATTCATACCCCCTGCAGATGGAGAAGCCATTCAGATGGTGGATGGCAAACTGCAAGTACCCAATCGCCCTATCGTTCCTTTTATTATAGGTGACGGCTCGGCCCCTGATATTTGGGCAGCCGCATCTGGCGTGATCAATGCCGCTGTTGCTAAGGCTTACCAAGGTCAGCGTAGCATTGCGTGGTATGAAGTATACGCTGGGCAAAAAGCTTTCGATAATCTCGGTACCTGGTTGCCAGATGAAACGATGGAAGCTTTCCGCAAATACTTGATCGGCATCAAAGGCCCATTAACGACACCTGTCGGCGGTGGTATTCGCAGTTTGAATGTGGCTCTCCGTCAAGGACTCGATCTCTTCGTTTGCCAACGTCCTGTTCGCTACTTCAAAGGCATCGAGACCCCTGTCAAAGCTCCCGAAAAGATCGATATGGTTGTCTTCCGTGAAAACACTGAAGACATCTATGCAGGTATCGAATTCCAACAAGGAACCGAAGACTGTGCTAAGTTTGCTGAGTTAGTTCAATCCGCCTTCCCTGACCGCTTTAAGAAGGTTCGTTTCCCAGAAACTTCTGGTTTCGGCATTAAGCCTGTCTCTCGTGAGGGGACGGAACGCCTTGTTCGTGCTGCTATCGATTACGCTATTGCCAATGATCGCAAGAGCGTAACTTTGGTGCACAAAGGTAACATCATGAAGTTCACAGAAGGAGGCTTCCGTGACTGGGGATATGCCCTTGCCGCTCGCGAATACGGTGCTCAGAAGATTGGTGACGGTCCTTGGATGAAGCTTCCTAACGGCATTATCATCAAGGATTGCATTGCGGACGCATTCTTGCAGGAGATTCTTCTCCACCCACAAGATTTCGATATCGTTGCAACACTCAACCTCAACGGCGACTATATCTCTGACGCCCTCGCTGCTCAAGTTGGCGGTATTGGTATTGCTCCTGGTGGTAACATCAACTATCTCACGGGACACTCTGTCTTTGAAGCAACGCACGGTACTGCGCCTAAGCTTGCAGGTCTGGACAAAGCTAACCCAAGTTCCTTCATCCTTTCTGCCGAAATGATGCTCAGATTCATGGGCTGGACAGAAGCCGCAGATCTTCTCATCCGAGCCATTGATGACGTCATTTCCAAGAAGACAGTTACCTTTGACTTAGCTGAAATGATCCCTGGATCTAAGGAACTCAAATGTTCCGAATACGGACAGGCTCTTATTCAGTCTATCGAATCATTCTAAATTCGATCTCTCAACAAACTTATTTCCAAGCCGGTTCCTTAATTAGGGGACCGGCTTCGTTTTTATGCCAATGGGCTCGGGTATTACGGTCCAACTCTCAGAAAAACAAGAGAACGCTTACTTAAAAAACGTGATGCGAACTCACTGTTCACTTGTCAGAATGCGATAAAAAGTGATATATTAGTTTAAAAGATGTTTTTACGGGGGGATCAATTAGTTCGTTATTACAGGAGACCAGTCACCTTATCTCTGTGTTTGATGAGTGCATTGTGCACTCTCGCACTTGCAGATCAGCAACTTCCAAACAATAATGACGGAGCTACATCCTCTCCCACACAACAAGCCTCTTCTGTACAGCTAACTTCAGCCAAATCTCCCATCAATCTGGAGGATTTGCCCTATGCTGGGCTCAGTACTCTCGAGCTCGAACGGCTTTTTAACGAACGAGGAGACTACGGCGCAGCTCTTCAATTAGGTCGTTATTGGTTTCTCAATCGCACTCCTGGCAAGACCAATACCGAAGCTGATTACTTAGCAAAGAAGTGGCTAACTCGCGCACAAGGGAGTGGTCATCCCGCCATAGAACTGTATTTGGACGCCATTGCTCATCCTGAGCATTGGGATGAGCCTATGTCAGACAATGCGGAGGAGCTCAATGCCGAGAATACGGATGCCAGTAAAGACTCAGAGACAAGGACGGCTCCGCTACCCGATGGCGTTAAGGAGCAGCTTGAGGCCTGTAAAGAACTTGCTGAATCAGGCGACGTTGATGCAATCAATGTCCTAACCACTCTTCTGCCTGCTCCTTCCCATGAAGACTTTAGTCGTTGGTTAGCCCCTCTTCGTGCTGAAGCTAGGAAAGGTGACATGAATTCTGCTGCGTCACTTGCTGAACTCCTGATTACAAATACGGCTGCTAATGAGAAAGACATAGCAGAAGGAATTCGTTGGGCCAAGAAGGCAGCCAAAGCAGGTAATACAGACGCCATGGTTCTCCTCGGATGTTCTCTGATTCACGAACTCACTGGAGATCATTCAGAGAAATCCTTAGCTGAAGGGAAAGAATGGCTAGAAAAGGCTGAACAAGCTGGTCACATCGATGCTATCCGCAAGCTCCATCTTTTGATGCGTTCTTCTGTCTCGGCAACACCTGAAGAGGAAGAGATCGCCAAAGATCAGGACAAAAAACGCCTCCGTCAGCTCTGTGATCGTGGCCAAATCGACATTCTCGTCGGACGAGGCATTGAACTTGTCGAAGACAATGAAGATGCTCCAGGTGGTCTTAGCATGCTCGAACGCGCTGCAGACCAAGAAAGTTTCCAAGCTCTCGATGCCCTTGCTCGCTACTACGAGGACAACGACTACAATGTACCTCAGGACGACGCCAAATGCTTCCGCTATGCACGAGCTCTTGCAGACAAAGGTGGCGCCAAAGGAATGATTCGTTTAGCCAAGTACTACGAAAAAGGGACAAGTCTCTCCAAGAAAGATCCAGAAGCTGCCATGTCGTACATTCAGCAGGCAATGGCACAACCTCACCGGGATCCTGAAGCGGCTGTCACATACGCTCGCTTCAAAATGAAGGGCTTTGGTACGGAAGAAGATCCTTCAGGATCTTTCAAAATTCTCAAGGGCCTAGAACAAGAAGCTCCTGATACTCCAGAGCTCGATTTCCTTCTCGGTTACATGTACGAAGAAGGGCTTGGCACACAGCGAGACCTTACCGCAGCTCTTCGCTACTATAAACAAGGTGCTGAAAAGGGTGACAATCGAGCCATGAACAATCTTGCTTCTATGTACGAACTCGGCTCAGGGGCCGATAGAGATATCAATGAAGCTATCAAGTGGTATGGAGAAGCCGCTCGTCTTGGTAACGATGATGCGAAAGTTAATCTGAAACGAGCAAAAGCTGCAGCAAGTAAGAATTCGATCCTTCAGTCCTAACTGACAAATGAAAGCTACTCAGCTTTTCCATTTTCTTCTGAAGCTCGTCAGTCCCATTGCCCTGCTCTATCTCCTTCTGCAGTTTATCGACGACGTCTTCTTCTCTTGGCTTATTGCTATTGTGGTAGGAGGCTTTGAAGCGTGGGTTCTCTGGAAATATCTCTTCCCTATCATTAGTGACATGATAGGCAATTTCTTCTTCAACCCTAACGCTCCTGATGACGAATCTCGTGAGATTGTTGACCAACTCACAGCCCAACGGCGTTATGAGGAAGCTTTAGCCGTCCTCCATGATGATGTTCTCAAGCACCCTAGCCAACTCCACTTCCAAGAACGATATATCGCCTACCTTATAGATCCCATGGCACGCTACGACTTAGCGGCTTCTGTACTGACTGAACTTGGGCGTTCTCATCGTTGGTCAAAGGAAGTGCGAGCAAGGCTCCTCTACCGCGCTGGGCATATCTATAGCCATTATCTCCATCAGGAAACTATCGCCCAGGAACTCTGGCAGGAGACGATCAAGCGTTATCCTAAAACAACCTACGCCCAGTCAGCCAAGCAAAGGATCAACCCTTGACCATCTGGGAGAACCAAGAAAATTCTTTTTTGAGAGCTAGAATCGTTGCAAAATGAGGCGCAACGAGACTGGGCAAACCATGAGCGACGATCTATTTGACTTCTTCCAGAAAGCCGAGCAACCAGAGTCCCCTGTGACTACAGATCAATCAGATCTCGCTGATCAGACTCGCATCCATGAGCTCCGCAAGGAACTGGAGAAGCATAATCGGCTGTACTATATCGACGCCACTCCTGAGATCAGTGATGCCCAATACGATAAGCTCTTCCGCGAACTAGAGGATTTAGAGCAAAAGCATCCAGAATGGGATCACAGCAATTCTCCTACCAAGCGCGTGGGAGGAGAACCCCTTGAAGGCTTTAATCAGATTAGGCATGAAGTCCCCATGCTATCCATCGACGATGTCTTTGAGCACCCTGATCATCTCATGCCTGATGAAGAACTCGTCGACTGGTATGTTCGCACGGCTAAAAATCTTGCTACGGATCACTTGGACGTCACGATCGAACCAAAGATTGATGGTGTGGCCGTTACCCTGATGTACCGAGAGGGACAACTGGCCTATGCTGCTACACGTGGCGATGGAGACGTAGGTGATGACATTACAGCCAACGTCCGAACCATTCACTGCATTCCACTTCACTTACCAGATTCAGCACCTACCATTCTTGAAGTCCGTGGAGAAATATTCATGACGAACCAAGGTTTCGCTCAACTCAATAGTGAACGTGACCTGGAGGGCTTAAGTGTCTTTGCCAATCCAAGAAATGCCACAGCAGGCACGCTGAAACTCCTAGATTCTCGCCAAGTGGCGAAACGCCCCCTTTCCTTCATCGCTCACGGTATTGGTGCTTATGAAGGACCAGAGTTCCACTCTATAGATGACTTCTGGAGTCTTCTTAAAAATATGGGGATTCCGTGCAACACACCAATCCTACACGCTGATAACCTTGAAGGGACTCGTCAGGCCGTTCGAGAAATTGACCATATGCGCCACGAGCTAGCCTATGGGACGGACGGTGCTGTGGTGAAGCTTAGCTCATTCAGTCTGCGAGATCAACTGGGAGCCACGGCAAGAGCCCCACGTTGGGCTGCTGCCTACAAGTTCCCACCAGAACAGAAAGAGACAATTCTGAGAGATATTACCATCCAAGTGGGGCGTAGTGGTGTACTCACTCCGGTGGCTGAGCTTGATCCTATAGCTCTTTCTGGGACAACCGTTTCTCGAGCTACGCTCCACAACCAAGACGAAATCTCACGTAAAGATATCCGAATTGGCGATACCGTTCTTGTTGAAAAAGCTGGCGAAATTATTCCTGCTATTATTCGAGTAAACACAGCCAAACGCTCCGCCGACTCAGTTCCCTACGACATTTTCAAAGCAACGTCTGGTTCCTGCCCTGTCTGTGGCAGCCCCATTTCTCGGGCTGAAGGCATGGTTGCTTGGCGATGCACTAATTTCCTATGCCCGGCTCAAGCCGTTTCTCGGCTCAATTATTTCTGTTCACGGACAGCGCTCGACATTGAATGCGTAGGTTCCACGGTTGCGGAAGCTTTAGTGAATCGACACCTTGTCAAAACTCCACTCGATCTCTTCAACCTAGATCTCGACGTACTCACTGAGCTCAACCTTGGCACTGACGACGAACCACGCCATTTCGGACAGAAAAATGCCATTAAGGTTCGTGAGGCTCTGGATTCAGCTCGTCACCAATCGCTCGAACGATGGCTCGTTGCCTTTGGCATCCCACTTGTCGGAGAAACGATAGCCCGGGCTCTCTCAGAAACTCATCGCAATCTGCAAGAGCTTGCTGATTCCCCTTTCCTCAAAGCACTCGTTAGACTTGATGACGACATAGAAGCCATCGCTAAGAACAATCCCAATCGCCGCAAGAAATCAGACGCTGTGGATGAAGAGGAAAGTGCCCGACTTTTCCAAGAAGCTAGTGCAGATTATCAAAGCATTGTCGACGAGTTCCTTCCTCGGGGATACATTCGTCCTCTAAAGGGTAAGCGAGGCAAGGTCCAACTTTACGGATCAGAGGTAGGAAGCGCAGCCGCTCAATCAGTCCTTAGTTTCTTTGCTTCACAAACGGGGCAAGAGCTCCTTTCTGAGCTCGCCAAGCATGGCCTTGATCCCCAATCAGAAAACTACCAAGAGAATTACAACGACCAACCAGAAGGAATTCTTGCAGGACAAAGCTTTGTTATTACAGGCAAGCTCACTCATCCACGGAGTCATTACGAGGAGCTTATCCTCAATAACGGCGGCAAAGTACTATCGGCTATTTCTAAATCGACAAGTTACCTCCTCCAAGGTCAAGATGGAGGTAGTAAATCAACTAAAGCTCAAAAACTGGGAGTTCCTATCATTAATGAGGAACAATTCCTCGGCATGATCAACCAAGATTAATCCTTACCATATCATGGCTAATATCGTTCTCGGAGTCACAGGCTCCATCGCTGCATACAAAGCCGCAGACATCGCTTCTCAGCTTGTCAAGTTGGGGCACGATGTCCACGTTGTCTGCACCCAAAAAGCCACGGAATTCATTACGCCTCTCACTCTACAAACGATGTCTCGTAATCGCGTTTTCACTTCGTTTGAAGATGAAAAAGATTCTTGGGTTCCTCCTCACATTGCCTTGGCTCAATCTGCCGATCTCCTAGTCATTGCACCAGCTACAGCCAATACCATTGCCAATATAGCTTGGGGACAAGCCCCTGACATCCTTACCTCTCTGTATCTTGCCAACAGAGCACCCGTTCTCATCTGCCCTGCCATGAACACGATGATGTGGGGACACGAAGCGACACAAAACAATATTAACCTTCTCAAGGCACGTTCCAACCACTATGTCCTTGGCCCAGCTGAGGATGGTGAACTTGCTTGTGGTGCCAAAGGTGCAGGCAAACTTGTTCCCGTCGATGCCATTATTCAGTACATCACCGAGCTATTAAAGCAACATCCTGCTAGCCATTAAGCTCAGTGTTCCTTTTTCCTTTAACGAACTCACTAATCTTTTATTATTTGTTTATGAAAAGGCTTCTTCCTGCATTGGCACTCTTAGTGCTTTGCTCCTGCGAATCGACATTCCCTGTCACCTTCCACATGGAAAATAGGTCTGATATTTCCTCTGCTATGGGTATGAGGGACAAATTCTCTCTTCGCGTTGGTAATAAAGTCTTTGATCGGGCTGCTTTCATTTCTCAGAAAGACTTCGATAACTACCGTTCATTCCTATCTAATGATGGAACTTACGGCGTTGTGTTTACCGCCAACAAGAAGATGTGGACTCGCATCCAAGCTTACACCACTAGTAACTTAGGCTCCGATATTCTTCCTATGGTTAATGGACACCCTATGGAGCTCCTTCACCTGTATAACCGTCCCATTTCCACGGGACAACTCGTCGTCTGGGGAGGGTTTACCCCTGCTGACTTGGCGGCTCTTTCTAAGGTTGTCGATCCTACCCCTGAAGAAAAGGCGAAAGGCCTAATTGAACAAGGTAAGTACTCGAAGAAGAACTTGAGCATCAGTCCTCAAGAATCCTTGGAAAGACAGAAGGAAAGAGAGGAACGCAAAGTCATTTCTGAAAAGCGTGGTCGCTTCTAATCCCTGAGTCGTTTTTCTCACCTTATGCAAGTCCGTCGTTCATTGCCTTGGAAATCGAGTTCCTCTCTCAGGAAACTCCGTGGAATGTTGGTCGCATTCTGTCTACTAGCAGGCGCCATACTACCATCGCAAGCTATCATCATTCGTCTTCCCACCAAGAATGATGCACTTTTCCAAGGCAAACCAGAGGACTTCTACATGTATGTAGATCGCATCTACGAGGGTGAAAAAAGCAAACCTTGGGAAGGTGGTTCATACGGATTCGTGCGAACTCTGCTTAAGACTGAAGCTGGACCTGTACCCATTAAATTTCACGAAGGCCTAGATATTAAAGCACTTGAACGCGACAGCGCAGGCAATCCACTTGATGAAGTTCATCCCGTTGCTGGAGGTACTGTTGTACACGTTTCTTCCCAACCAGGGGCTAGCAATTACGGTCGTTACGTCGTCATTCAGCACGAAACTCCAGATGGTCCTCTCTACAGTCTCTATGCCCACCTCGCCGCCACTTCATGCCAAGTAGGAGAGAAAGTCGGCACTGGTAATGTTATAGGTAAACTCGGCTATTCAGGCGTAGGTATCAATAAAGAACGCGCTCACGTTCACCTTGAACTAGCGCTCATGCTCAGCGACCAATTCCAACAGTGGTATGATAACCGCAAGCTCGGGACTCCCAACAAGCACGGTTTATACAATGGTCTCAATCTAGCAGGCTTCAATGCTGCCGATGCTCTTCTACACTGCAAGGACGGTGCGGATTTCTCGCTTAGCACCTATATTAAAAGTCTGACACCACAATACGTTGTCCGAGTTCCCAATACCGTTCGGCCCAATATTCTCAAGCGTTACCCATTCCTAGAGACTCAACCTGCGCAACCACTAGCAGGGCCTCAAGCTTCGTGGGAAATTGCATTCACAGGGCCAGGAGTTCCCATTTCTGTCACGCCATCTGCCATTCCCTGCACAGCTGCCACTGTGATCCAAGCTGTTCCTCATCCTTTCAATCAACTCCACCGAACCTGCAACCGAGTCAAAGGCTCTAGCAAAGATCCAGTTCTGACCCCATCTGGACAAAGCTATATCCGTCTTCTTACTCAAGGTTCCTGATCTATCAGGCCACTAGATCTTCGGCACTTTTTTTCTCTCGAGCATCATGCAACCCACCGTTTCCATTCAACCGCAAACAAGTACACCTGTACGCTGTAGCACGTTTCTGTTGGCCATGGCATGCACTTTTGCCTTCATGCCAATTACGTTTGCAGCTACACCTACTTCAGCAAAGACACCTGTGCCACGTTCTGCGGATTTCTCGTCTATTCCAGTGACAGAAAATCGGGAAGCAGATCTCATCAACTCTCTCAATAATTCATCAGTTCAACTAGGGCTGAAAGCTCTCAAGGACAATCTCCCTCTCATTGCAGCCAAGCACTTTGCCACAGCTTATGAGAAAAACAGTGACGATTGGACAGAAGATCAGACCAATCTCATTCGCTCTTTCCTTGGAGAAGCACTCATTCGCTCAGGTAACTATGACAAGGGCACAGAAATCCTTGAGCAATGTACAGCTACTCCATCCAACAAATACTGGACGGCTGTAGGTTTGCTGAATCAAGGCAAGTACAGCACGGCGCTTGGTCAGCTCGTTTCTATTGATCCAACGGTTTCTCCTGAATGGCAGCCTTACATCTTACAGGCGCAAGCTCTCATCGCCGTTCGTCTTCACGACCAACCTCTTTTAGAACAATCTCTCCGTAACCTTGTAAAACTCCAAGTCGGAGAGCTCTCGAGCAAAGCAGCTATCTGGCTTGCAGACATCTGTATCCAGAACAACAATAAAGAAGAAGCAGCCACATTACTTGCTCCTTACGTTCAATCGGAGACAACCGATCCTACGGTTCAGAAGCTCAAACGCTATGCCGAGATCGTAACGTCATTCCTCAAGGCTTCGGAAGGTAAGTGGGAGGAAGCTCAGAAGCTTCTTCAGACGATCACTGGCGATAAGAAGGTCCCACAAAAGCTCCAAGACCTTGCTCGGGTTTCGTCCTCTCTCCTGGAAATTGCTCGAGAAAATTCGGATTCAATTTCCATTCAAGAGAACGGCGAAACTGCACCGTCCAACTCTGACGACGATGATACAACAGGACTTGGTGAAGACCAATTGCTAGCCTTCATCGCGACGCGAGCCGACTCATCTCTTCTCACGGATGCCTTCCTCGCACTCATCCGCGAACGCACTTTCCTCAACAATGCCGACGCCCTCGTGAAGCTCACCAAATGGGCTCAAGGTACAGACTCCTATCGCCAACCTCTCGCTGCTTATGCACTCGGCACGGTGCTCGAAGCTAAAGACGATGTCGATACTATGGTTGACCTCACGCGCAATACCTTAAAGAAAACACCTTTCTCAGAGGCTTCGGAATCACTTCTACTGCGCACGCTGTACCTCCTTCTTCGCCACAATCAAGTTGAGCAAGCGGAAAGTCTCCTCAAGGAGTTCCCAAGTCAGACCTCGGTCGCTAGACTCTACGAGGCAGGCCGAGTTGCTTATGAAAATCAGGATTTCTTGAAGGCTCAAAGCCTTTTTGAGTCCGTGATTCATCGTGCCTCAGACAATCTATTTTCAGCTGCTCTCTACAACGCTAACCTCACAGCCCTAGAACTTGGCGACGGGACAGCGCTTCCGTCACTTCTCAAACAAGCAGAAGGCAACAAGGAACTCCGTGAACGCATGGCCTACGACCAGGCTCACTATTCGGCCCAGCGCATGAATCCTCAAGCTATTCGCAGCCTCCAGCAGGCTATTGCAGAGAATCCTCACGGCACCTATTCACACGCTCTTCGTCTCGATTTGGCTGAAGTCTATCTCAACCAGACCCCAGCCCTCATAGAACCAGCCCAAGAGATTCTCAATACCCTTGCTGAGGACAAAGATCTTACGGACAATGAGAAAACGCGTCTTGCACGCCTTCAGATCATCCTTCCCGAGCGCCAAGGCCTTTACGCAGATGCGATTGTTGCTGCTCGCCGAGCACTTAAAGCTAACTCCACTTCCCCTAGTGCTGACCGTATTCAGCTAAAACTTGGCGAACTCCTCTTTAAAAATGGCCAATACAACGAGGCACTTCTCGTTCTTCAAGCCTTCGAGCAGCAATATCCATACTCAGACCTCAATCGAGCAGCCACGTTCCTAGCGGGCAAGGCTGCTGAACAATGCAACACGAATAACTCCTTGGAGACAGCTCTGGGACTCTTCCGCCAACTCGCAGACTCCCCGGGGCAATATTCTCTCGTCTCGCACTTGGAGATCGCCTCTATTCTGTCTCGCACAGGCAAGTCGGAGGCGGCCATTAAGGAACTCGACCAACTCCTACTCAACGTCAACAACCTCCCGACCCATATTCGCCTTCAAGCACTCTCTCTTCTTGCTGATGCTTGGGCTGGTCTCTCAGGGACAAACCCCGAGGCCATGACCAAAGCAAGAGACTATTGCTCGATGATGCTTGAAACGCCAAATATCCGCCTATACTGGCGCTTCCGAGCACTCCACCAACGAGCTCAATATGAAGAAAAGCTTGGTGACCTTGACGCAGCACTCTCGGACTACGCAAGTATCATGGAGTACATCCCCGAACCTCAATCAGCCAATAAGCGCGACTGGTTCTGGTTTTATACGGCTGGTTTTTCATCTCTACATATTTCGGAGCTTCGTCAAGATTGGGCCTCGGCTCTCGCTATGGCAGATAAACTAGCCAAATCTAAAGGTCCTCGAGCTCGTGAAGCAGCCAACATTGCTCGGCGCATCCGTTTAGAACACTTCATTTGGAACGAACCAGGTGCGGAACCCACCAAAGCAACTCCCCTGCCCGTTTCCTCAGAATTGCCACCGAACGCTGTACCTCTACCCAAACAACCCTCTTCGGATACCGAAAACTCGACACCAACAGTCTCTGAGTCATGATCCAAGCCTCCCAACAGCAAGAAGAACGGTGGCGTCAGAATGCCGCTGCAGTCATCCTTAGCAAGGATGGTAAAGTGCTTCTCGGCCGTTCGACTCGCACAGGCTTTTGGAATTTTCCCCAAGGCGGAGCAAAAAAAACAGAGACGATGGAGCATGCTCTGGCTCGGGAAGTATGGGAAGAGGTCGGTATTTCTCCCCAACAATATAAAGTCGTTAAATCCATCTCAGGATTGCGCTACTATTATCCCCCTGGCAACCGTCAACGTAGCCGTTGGGTTGGCCAAGAACAGACCTATTTCCTACTCCAGTGCAAAACGAACTCTCCGACGACAAGCGTTGACCGCAGTCCAGAGTTCGCCGAAATCCAATGGGTCAATTTTGAGCATCTTCAACCTTCTCTCTTTCCAAAATTTAAAAGAAAGGTTATTAAGAAGGTAATCGATGCCTTTTTCCCTGCTCGCAAAGCCAATGCACCACGCAAAAAGGCAACTAAAGCTACACCTGCATCGGACACCTCGTCCTCAGTAACTCAACAACCTCGATTCTCACCATCCATGTCTCAACTGAATCGCTATCTCGTCACTCCAGGCAAAAAGCTCAACCTGAAGGATTTTGCATCGGACGACCGCTCGCTCTTCAATGGAACCAAGGAAGAAGCCCTCGTCGAGTTTGATGAACTGCGGAACGAACTGCAGGAACTACAGAAGAAGCTCTTTGCAGAGAATAAGCATCGTATCCTTGTTATCCTGCAAGCAATGGATGCTGGCGGTAAAGACGGCTGTGTTAAGCACGTTTTCTCTCGCATTGATCCCCAAGGGATCCGCGTTGTCCCCTTCAAAAAACCAACAGCGGACGAACTTGCTCACGATTTCCTATGGAGAATCCACAAAGAAGTTCCTGGTAATGGGCAAATCGTTGTCTTCAACCGTTCCCACTACGAGGACATCATTGCTGTCCGCGTCAAAAAAATCTTCCCTGACAACGTTTGGAAGCGCCGCTATCAATCAGTCCTTGATTTCGAACGCATGCTTGCTGATGAGGGGACGACAATCATCAAACTTTTCCTAAACATATCCAAGGAAGAACAAAA
Organism: uncultured Akkermansia sp.; assembly: GCA_964400645.1. Lineage (GTDB taxonomy): Bacteria > Verrucomicrobiota > Verrucomicrobiia > Verrucomicrobiales > Akkermansiaceae > Akkermansia. The sequence goes on from CAYNVM010000034.1 coordinate 14,517, forward strand.
GGTGCGACTTGAATCGCGTCTTAAAAATCCGGAGAAATTGTGGAAATTCCAGATGGATGATCTCGATGATCGCAACCGTTGGGACGAATTCCAAAACGCCTACCGTGATTTGATCGAAACCACGGCCAAGCCCTATGCTCCTTGGTACATTATTCCTGGAGACCGCAAATGGTATAGGAATATCGTGGTTGCACGCCTCATGGTCGAACAGCTCAAAGCTCTGCAAAGCGACTTCCCTAAGCCCACTTTCGATCCGAGCACGATCAAAATCGGCGATTAACGATCGTTTAACAAGATTTTCTTGTTTTGCAACATATGTTGTTGCAAAATTTCGCTCATTTTTGATTATTTTGATTGATTTTGGGCTTTGTTCGGCATTATCTGAACTCCGGAGACTACTAGAGAGTCTTAAGATCAGGAGGGATGTGGTCAACAACACCTATGATGTTGCTCACACCCACCTGAGTAACCGGAGAACAGATTATGAGCGAACACTCAAAAACAGAATCAAAAAGGAATTCGATGATGTTGGCATCAGAACGCTATGAGTACATCATGCAGACTGTTGACACATATGGTGCGGCACGAACGATTCAACTCGCTGAACAACTCAATGTTTCAGACGAAACCGTTCGCAATGACCTGATCAACATGGAACGTAATGGCCTCATCGTTCGTGTTCATGGCGGTGCTATATCTACTAAACAACCCGTTCACGAATTCACTGAACAAGGCAACAGCAAAGCTGTTGACCTGGCCAAAGAGGCAGTAACTTGTGTCGTGCCTCACAGCACCCTCCTGCTAGACGGTGGTCCTATCGGTCATCTTATAGCGTCATTTCTTCCTCACGACGAAATGACCGTTGTTTCTAACAGCCCAGCTGTTATTGAACGCCTCAAGACCAACCCTAACATCACCATTTATTGCACAGGCGGTCTCCTTGATCGCAAAACCGACCTTTTCCTCAGCGCTAAAGCAGCTGATTCCGTCTCGCACATGTCGATTGACACAGCGATCCTCGTCCCAGATTCCTTCTCGCCCATGCGAGGCCCTGGATTCACATCCCAAAATAAAGCGGAATTCTACGAGAAGATCCTGCCCACCATCCGACAACTCTGCGTCGTATGTCCTGCCGAACGTCTTAACGACTCGGCCACTTTCTATACGATTCCACCTACGTCCGTGAATATCCTTATCACAGACGTAACGGCATCTGTCCAAGAATTGGCCCTGATCAGAGACAAGGGCATTGCCATCCGACAGCAGTTTAATAGGTGCTTATAAGGTCGGAGCTCCTTGATGTGAGCTTTGAAATCTTGTGCAACACACAATAACCAACCTCCTTCTGGGTTTCTCGGAAGGAGGTTTTTATTCTCTACA
>CAYNVM010000035.1:0-15276 GCA_964400645.1 uncultured Akkermansia sp.
TCGTTCTAGTCTCCGTGCTACGTACGTAAAAAAACGCCTTCCGGGATTCTCGGGAGGCGTTTTTTTCGTGGTTTATGCTTCTTCAGCCGTCGAAGGTTCGGGCTTGTTTTTGAGCTTTCGTAAGAAGCAGATAAGAGCAATGACAGAGGCCGAGCAAGACAGAATGTCAGCCGAGGGCAAACTAGCCCAGATGCCATTGAGTTGGAAATATCGAGGAAGAATCAGCAAAAAAGGAACCAAGAAGAGAAGTTGGCGACTGACAGCCAAGAAGATGGAGATCGCCGCTTTACCCGTCGCCTGGAAGAAGTTGCCGATGACAATTTGAATGCCAACAATGGGGAAGCAGAACATGCCGATGCGCATCCCCGTGATGGAATTTCTGACGAGCTCAGGTTCGTCCGTGAACATGTGGACGAGAGTGCTTGGACAGAGCTCGCAAGTGAGGTAGGCAATGGTCGTGACGGCGGTTCCTGCGATGAGCCCGTATTTTAAGACTTCTTTGACTCGAGCATAATTTTTAGCGCCGTAATTGAAACCGATGATAGGTTGCATGCCTTGAGTCAGGCCAACGACAATCATGATGAAGAGAGTTAAAATACGGTTAAAGATACCGTGAGCACCCACCGCCATGTCGCCACCGAACTTGATGAGGCCGTTGTTGATGAGGATGACGACAACACTCGCACATAGGTTCATGAGGCAAGGAGAAAGACCAATGGAAACGATATTGAGGATGAGTCTCTTGCGTAGTCTGTAAATGCCTCGTTTGAAATGGATGAGACTATTGCTGTTGGCAAAGTGGCATAGGACCCAGATCACTCCAGCTATTTGCGAGATGATCGTTGCCCAAGCAGCGCCCTTCATGCCCAGATCAAACGTAAAGATGAAGAGAGGAGCTGCGATGATGTTGACGCAGACTGTGAGAATCATGGAATACATGGCCTTGTTGGGGTAGCCAGTAGCTCTCATGACATGGTTCAAGTTAAAGAACGTGTAGGTGATGGGGAGCCCATAGAGGATGATGGACATGAAATCCCGTGCGTATGGGAGTGTCTGCTCACTGGCTCCGAACCAGATCAATGTTTCATCCAGAACAAGGTTGGCTGTGATGCCCAAGAAAAGACCAGCAATGACGTTGAGGATGGTGACATTTCCCAGGACATTGAAGGCGTCTCTGATGTGTTGTTGACCAATGCGGATGGAACTGACTGCGGCCCCACCAATGCCGACCAGAAGGCCTAGGGCAAAGGTTAAATTCATCATCGGGAAGGCAACCGCCAGGCCAGAGATAGCAAGCGCGCCAACACCTTGTCCGATGAATATGCTGTCGATGATGTTATAGAGGGAAAAGACGACGACACCGGCGATGGCAGGTAATGAGTATTTGAGAAGTAGTTTGCCGATGGGATCGGATCCCAATGCATTGATTTTTGAGTGAGGACTCATGTGGAGAGATATTTTGTAGAGAGTGCTAACAGTGTTGATGTTTTAGGAGCGATTGAGTTTGTGCTAACCACTTGTCGTAGACGACAGGGGAGATCTCAGACGGTTTGATTTCTGAACGGGTACTCCAAAAAACAGCGGTGTGCAGGATGGGGATACCGCATGACTGCAGATGTGCATCAATGGCGGCTTTGTGTGCGAGTACGGTTTCTTGATCAAGGCCATGGACGACGCCCATGATCTGAGCCCCACCAAAGGGAGCTCCGCCTGTTCTCCAATAACAGTGGGTCATACATATGTGGCGACCGCACTCGGCCCCAGCCTGTGCTTCCATCCCTTCGGGGACTGCCCAGTGGAACAGACCATTGAAACGAGTGATAGGTCCGTCTTCCGCCTTGGTCTTGACGTGTTCAAGGAAGGTTGCAAAGCGCCCAATAACGCGTTTCCGATCCAGTCCCTTGGCGACGTCACAGAACTCCTCGACGGACATTCCCAAGCGTTCGGCACGTTTTTGCCATGGATCAGGGATGAATTCGTCATCAGTGAGTTCTTCTTTAAGTTCAAGTAAGACCGCCCATTCACGAGGGGAGAGTTCCACTCGAGTTGTGCTTTCCATGGTGGGTGGTACATCCTTTTTGTCGCCCGGCTTTAAGAGTCGACGGCGCATGTGTCCTACGCCTAATGAGAAGATTCCTTTAGCAGGAAGGAGAACAAAGTCATCGGCCCCTATGACATCCTTTAAGAGAGAGCAGTGACCTTCTAAGGTGTTGCACCCGACAGGTACTTTGAGCGTTGTCCACAGTTTGTACTCTTCTCCAGGTGTGCCTTGTTGGGTCTCGCGCAAGACAACGTGTCCCGTGAAGGGATCTTGATGTAGCAACCAGTCAAAGGCTGCTTCTATTTTGCTTGGTGGAAGTTTCCACGCGACCAAGGCTCCGTGGGCGAGTTTCGTAGCGAGCAAGGTTTGCCTAACACGGCGGATGACCCCAGCACGTTTCATTGATAGCAATCGGGTCATCACCGTGTTGCAGTCACAACCGCATTGACGAGCAATTGCATCAAATGGATGTCTATGGAAACCAGTGATTTGGTCTTCAGAGACCGTTAATATTTTTGTGTTAATGGGATCGGTGGCCAGGACAGGTACTTGAGTCACGGGGAAGAAGTCTCACCATTAAGGGATTTGTGTCAAGAAAATCGAATGATTCTAGTAAAAGATAGAAACATTACGATATGGTGTCTCCATCGGGGAGGAAAGGGTTATGAGACCATTCGTACGCGATGGTTGTTACGGGGCCATGACCTGGGCAGACAATCGTGTCGGGAGGGAGAGCTCGCAAGGTGGTTGTCAGGTTGTGAAGAGCTAGTGCTCTTTTGCCTGGGCATTTGCCGATGGAGCATGCAAAGAGGGCATCTCCTGAGAAGAGGATTGTTTTCCCTTCGATCTGGGTGACCCATCCAACGCTGTCATCTGTGTGACCGTTGAGGTTGTAGGCCGTCCACTGACGCCCACAAATTGACATAGAGACGGGGAAGCTTGGACAAGAATGAGCGTCCCATACGGGGACCTTGGGGTAGGAAGAGATACCCCCAACATGGTCAGGGTGCAGATGGGTGATCAGGATGGCAGAAGGCTGAGCAGAGGCGAGCACTTCAGGCAGTTGATCGTTGCCAAGTCCCGTATCAATGACAAACAAGGCCTTATCAGTTTGGAGCGTCCAGATGTTGAGACTCCAATCACGGAAGGGCATTTTGTGGCGCTTCAGACCTTGGGGTAATGGGAGGGCAGGGAGAGCATCCGGCATGGAGTGATATCGAGCCGGATCAAGATGAAGGTGATCCTTGAGGAATCGATCCGCTTCAGCGCGATTGCAGGGCAGATTCCTGGGCGTTAGTCCTGCATTGAGAAACGCCTTTTTGAGAACATCTTCAGGAGAATCTTCTAGTGGCTCCATAGTAAACGAGAGGAGAAGAAAAGAGGTTGCCCCATTGCTGAGGCAACCTCCCTTCGTAAGATTTAAATAATATCAAAGAGTTGATTCGTACAGAGGCCTGTTGTCTGGATACTTGGCATCGTAAATAGCAAATTTTTCACGATGGATACCAGGGTCTCCTCTAAAGATGAGGTGCCCCGTGTGAGTGCGCTCAATATCTTCAATAAGCTTGGAGTCTTCCTTCTTCAGACGAGAAAGGACATCAGCATTCATGAGAATGAGGAGATCACCCACCGTGCCCTTGTAGCGCTTAATCACGCTATTGAGCTGACGTTGCAACTCGATGCTCATGGACAGGACAGACTTGATGTGACCGCGACCATGGCAGAAGGGGCATGGATCGTGAACGGAAACGCTGAAGCTTTCATTCAGACGTTGGCGGGTCATTTCCATGAGGCCTAAGCCAGACATTTGAAGCACTTGGGTCTTGGCCTTGTCGCGCTTCAGACCTTCCTTCATCTGCTTGTAGACAGCTTGTTGGTCCTTGCGATGGCGCATGTCGATGAAGTCGACGACAACGAGACCACCAATATTTCTCAGGCGCAACTGACGAGCAATTTCCGTGGCAGCTTCCATGTTGGTTTGGAGAATGGTCTTATCGAGGTCTTCATCCTTACCTTTATTTCTGCCCGTATTGACGTCAATGGCGATCAAGGCTTCCGTTTCATCGATGACTAAATAGCCACCACAGGGAAGGAAGACTTGGCGTTGCGAGGCTTCGTCGAGTTGACGTTGGATGTGCAACTCTTCAAAGAGTAGTCCTCTGGCCGTGGGGAAGTATTGAATCTTGCGCTTCGATCTGCGGGAGATGGTCCCAACGATCTGCTGCATTTCCTCCGTGGTTTGCTCGTCATCGCAAACGATGTAGTCGACATCGTCACCAGCCAAGAAATCGCGGACAGTCTTTTCAACAAGTCCGGGTTCCTTGAAGATGCGAACAGGAGCGTCATGTTGGTCGCGTTCTTCTTCAATCTTCTCCCATTGTTCCACGAGAGAAGCGAGATCGCGCACAAAGTGACGAGCCTTCTTGTTCTGAGCCACGGTTCTCATGATGATCCCCATGCCTTCAGGCACTTCGAGTTTGGCCATGATGTTTCTCAGGCGCTTACGCTCCACAGGATCCTCGATCTTTCGAGAAATGCCGAATTGTTCCGTGTAGGGCATAAGGACGAGGAAACGTCCAGCTAAAGAGACATTAGTGGTAACGCGAGGACCTTTTGTACCGATAGGACCTTTCGTTACTTGGACAATGATGTCAGACCCGATTGGGTAAATATCGGGAATGTCCTTGGAAGAAATCTTTTTCTTAGCCTGTTTTCTAGGAGCGCGTTCGATTTCTTCAAGTTCAGCATCAAGTGCTGCAGGGATAGCATCCCAAAAATGCAAAAAGGCATTTTTCTCAAGACCGATGTCGACAAACATAGCCTTAAGACCTTGTTCGATATTTTTGACCTTACCTTTGAAGATGCTACCGACAATATTGTCTTCTTCGTTACGTTCGAATGAATATTCTTGAATGATGCCGTCATCCAAGAACGCGACACGACGTTCAAGCTTCTCAGCATTAATGACAATCGTGGATCCACTGAGAGGATCACACTTGCCATAGCCAAGCATATGCTTAACCGTGTGCTTTACCTTGTTACATATTTTTTTGAACATTGTAAGTTGTTGCTAGTGTGGTTGATTTTGGCCACGAAGCATACAGGGACAAATTTCCTAGTGGCAGTTCTTGCGAAAAGAACTGTTTGTTGTGACTAGAACCCTCATCTCATCATCGTTACTCCGTGGACACCAAAAAGATGGTCGTTCAAAGACTGATGAGACTATTGAGTTTCAGTCACATTTGTGAAGAAATCAAGTTCCTGCAGAGCTTTGCCGGTACCTTCAGCAACAGCACTCAAGGGATCTTCCGCAACATGGATGGGAAGACCAGTTTGAGAATGTAAGAGCTCATCGAGACCTCGCAAGAGGGCTCCACCGCCTGCCAAAACAATACCACGGTCGACTAAGTCGGCAGCGAGTTCTGGGGGGCAGCGCTCCAATGTTGTCCGAACAGCGTTGACAATTGTATTTAACTGATCGGCAAGAGCTTCTCTGATTTCTTCAGAAGTGATTGTTACTGTCTTGGGAAGGCCAGCCACAAGGTCACGGCCTTTGACTTCCATGGACAGTTCTGGGTCTAATTTATGGGCGGAACCGATTCTGATTTTGATATCTTCAGCGGTACGTTCGCCGATCATCAGATTGTAGGCCCGTTTCATGTGGGAAATGATCGCATCGTCCAATTCATCGCCCGCGCAACGGACAGAGCGACTGTAAACAATGCCTGAGAGGGAAATGAGAGCAACTTCCGTTGTACCGCCACCGATATCAACGATCATGTTGCCCGCAGCTTCTTGGACAGGGAGTCCAACACCGATAGCTGCAGCCATAGGTTCTTCAATGAGGTGAACCTTGCGAGCACCAGCTGCGATTGCAGATTCAATAACAGCACGGCGTTCCACTTCTGTAATGCCAGAAGGGATAGCAATCAAAACGCGAGGGCCAACAAGGCTGTGTTTTGAAGCAGCTTTCTTGATGAAGTAACGGAGCATTTCCTCCGTGATATAGAAATCAGCAATAACGCCGTCTTTGAGGGGGCGTATTGCAGTGACAGAACCAGGGGTTCTACCTAACATTCGTTTGGCGTCATCGCCGACGGCAAGAACCTTATCGCCCTTAACAGCAACGACAGAAGGCTCTCTCATGACAATACCTTTGTCCTTTACATTGACCAAGGTATTTGCCGTCCCCAAATCAATCCCTATATCATAGGAAAAGAAATTGGCGATTTTCTGCAAAAAAGATGACATATTGGGGTTTGATAAAAATGCGTGTATTTTGAAGAGAGAACTACATCGGGCAATGTTTGAGTTTTGCCCGAAAGCTTGGTGTTCTGGTCGGAGTAAGGCTAGTCCTAGCGACAGATGATCACCTTTCGACCGGGAACTATTATGAGAAGAGAAGGAATCTAGGTCAAGCTGAAGATATGAGATGACGTGATGGTTGCTTGTCAGGGGGCTGATTAAATGTGAAACGGCATTTTTTATTGATGAAATGTAGATCCGCCCCTACAAATTTGTCAGCGAACATGTACAGAGACCGCATTATAGACATTTTCTTTACAGTCCTGCGAGTAGGGATGGGGTTGTTTTTCCTGATCGTGGGAGGTCGCAAGGTTGTTCAAATCGACCAATTACAGGCGGATATAGTACGCTTCGACTTTTTGCCATCAGGATGGGAGTGGATCGTGGCGTGTTTGGCTGTGGCCTTGGAGCTCGTGGTTGGCTTCAGTTTTGTATTCAAGAAACTGTACCAGGGAGCAACGATCTTGGGCATTGCGATGGCCTGTGTGTTTGTTTCCTTGTTTGTGCAAGGATGGATCAGAGGCCTGTCTCTGTCCTGCAATTGCCTAGGCTTTGAGAAGGAAGTCGTGAGTTATCCCACGGAAGTAGGGATGCGACTGCTACTTCTTGGTCTGATGCTAGCGCTGTTTTGGGATGCTTTCCACCGAGGAAAGACCTTGTTTAAGCCTAAGCGTCTCGATTTTAGTGAGATGTAACTATTGATGAGTTACTTGCTGAGCCAGAGCTTCTTTTGGATAGCATCAGAAGCAGCGGCTACTTCAGCTTTTCTCTTACTGGCACCGACTCCTTGGCCAATGATCTTTTGGCGCCAAGAGACTGAGGATTGGAAGCGATCTAAAGCTCCATCAACAGGATTGATCTCCTGAGTGGCATAAATAGGACTCTCAGGGAAGATATCTTGGAGCGTAGATTGAAGCTCGCCTTTGGGGTTGATTTCCTTGAGATCGCGCGCTGCTTCCGAGATGGAGTCCGCTAGCAGAGAGTGGGCGATGGCTCGTGCTGTTTCATAGTCAGAGTCCAGAAGAATAGCTCCCAAGACGGTTTCGAAGGTATTGGCCAGATTGGAAAGTCGAGTTCGGCCGCCAGTTTGTTCTTCACCTTTGCCGAGGATGAGCCATTGGTCGAGACCGAGCTCAAGAGCCATTTGGTGGAAATGTTGTCGGCTGACGATGCGAGCTCTCAAGTGAGTCAGAACGCCTTCAGGAGATTCAGGGAGACGGGTGAAGAGTTCTTGAGAGACGGCAAGTTCCAGGACGGCATCACCGAGGAACTCGAAACGTTCATAGGCGATACGAGCTTGAGGACCAGAACCAGCACTGGGATGAGTCAGAGCCTGAACAAGCAAAGACTGATCTTTGAAACGGTAACCGATTCTGTTTTCAAGCACAGAGTAATCCATGACAGAGGGAAGATAAAGATAGGGATGATGTGTGACAAGCCTCTATAGGAAAAATCCGTAGACTACAGCTCTTGGTTGTTTCCCACTTCTTTCAGAGCAAAATGAGAAAGATGAAAGATAGGGAGCGCAATTGTGTAGTCTCCAGTCCATGAGAGATTCGTTGTTGTGATGAAGCATTGGGAGTCGGGTGGCAATGCCTTCAAGAGAGACGTACGCCGTTGGGGATCCAATTCTCCAAAGATGTCATCAATCAAGAGGAGGGGTGCCAACCCAGTTTCCACACGGAGCAGGGAAGCCTGGGCCATTTTGAGAGCAATCGCAATGGATCGTTGTTGGCCTTCAGAGGAGAAGTGGCTTGCTTGCAGTCCGTTGAGGAAGATGGAAAAATCGTCTCGGTGTGGGCCGAGTTGGGTTTGACCATACTTGATGTCAGAGAGCAGTGAGGCTTCAAGAGCCTGGGCAAAATCAGCTCCGACGGAAGGTTGGTAGGCGATAGAAATCTCTTCGGTTGCCTGATTGATGTTGTGAAAGGCCTGAACAATGTGTGGTCTTATCAGCTCGATAAGCGCTTCGCGGAGTTGCATGAGGCGCTCGCCATGACTCACCAACGAGGCAGAAAAGGCCTCAAGCTGCTTGTGATCGTGAGAGCGATGTTTCAGCAGGTGATTGCGCGCCCGGAGAACCTTAGTGTACCGGAAGAGTTCTTCTCTATAACTGGGATGCCATTGGATGCCCACAAAGTCTAGAAAACGGCGACGTGCTTCAGCGCCAGCGCAGACCAAATCCATGTCTTTGTTGCCAAACCAGACAGCGGGGAGGCTGTTACTGAGGAAGCTTTTCTGGTCAGCTTGGTCTTGTCCGTTGATGCGTAGCTGTTGGAAAGAACCTCGCCAAAGGATGCTTCTACTCTGATGAGGTAGTTGTCCATGAATCCCCCACTGCGGAGCCCCTTGTTTGAGGAGAAAGGACGGCTTGGAGGATCGAGGAGAAACGAGGTTAAAGAGAAAATAGACCGCTTCTAGGAGGCTCGTTTTACCTTCGGCATTGTTGCCAACAATGACAGCGCCTTTCGAAGGAATGCTCCAACGAAAGTCAGTGTAGCATCTGAAGTTGAGTAATCGAAGGCTAGCAAGCATAGGGCTATTCCGAGATCGGAAGAGCTTTGATAGCGTCCATCATGCGATGTGCAAGATGAATATAAGCTTTTTTGCCCTTGGCATTCAGTTCTTCCTGAGAAAAATCAATAGGATCGCCAACCGTCACAGAGACAGGGTGGAAGTGAAGATGGGATGAACCAACGGGCAATATTTCTCGTGCGCCGTGAATGCGTAGGGGCTGAACTGGGACCTTCGTCTTGCTCAAGATGAGACCTACTCCCGCCATCCCTTCGTGGATGTTACCGTCGTCGGATCGAGCACCTTCTGGGAAAATGAGGACGCGGTTTCCTTCTTTGAGCAACTGAATGACTTGCTTGAGGCTTTGTGGATCAGGGTTTTCCTGGTCGATAGGAATGGCCTGGCATTTGGGAAGCCCCCAAGCAAAGAGACTCTTGAACAGAGTTTTACGGGCGAGGAAATAGATCCCCTCTTCGTAGCAGATGCCCAACATGGGAGGGTCTACAAAGCTCTCATGATTGGCGACAATCAATACAGGACCTTCCTCGATCAACTTTTCTCGATGAATGACTTTGTGCGAGAAGAAGGCTCGGGCAAATGATTTAAAGAGGGTATAGAAGACCCAGTAAAAAGAATTCATACGAAATTAGATTTTACTAGTGATATCATCGACAATCAGGCGAACGACTTCGTCGATAGACAAGTCAGAGGTGTCGATAGTCATGGCATCAGGAGCTTTGACAAAGGGAGATACCTTTCTGGAAGCGTCCTTTTTGTCGCGTTCAGCAATTGAATCTGTAATCCCCTGAGCAGCTCGACGGGCAGCTCTGACTTCTTCAGAAGCGGTGACGAAATACTTGAATGGAGTATCAGGGAAAACCGCTGTGCCAATATCTCTGCCTTCCATGACGACGGCTTCCTTGGTGTTGTACTCGCGTTGGCGTTGGATGAGGAATGTGCGTACTTCAGGAATCGCAGCGATTGCTGAGACTTGCTCATTGACTTCGGGAGAGGTCAACTCATCGCCAAGAACACGGCCTTGGCAGAGGACGGTGGAGTGAGCGCCTTCCTTGCCAAAGGACAGAGGAATATCCGAAAGCAATTTTGTAATAGCTTCTGCGTCGGAAGTAGGAATGCCAGCGTTGAGAGCATACCAAGTGATGGCACGGTACATGGCTCCAGTATTGATGAACGTGTAGCCGAGTCGTTCAGCGATAAGACGAGCGACTGTAGATTTGCCAGATGCAGCAGGTCCGTCAATGGCGATAGCAGGGAACATGGCCAGAAAGATAGATCAATAAAAGGTTGATAATTCAGTTAACCCAGAAGCTGATTTTTATTAAGTACTGGCAAACAGTCTAAGCAATATGCAGGAATAATCAAGCCAGTGCTAGCTTCGTGTGCTTAAAAAGGATTGCTCTTTACAGAGAGAATAGGGTAAAAAGTTTCTCATGCCTGAAATGAAACGACAGAAGATGGTAGACCTTAAAGACCTGCTTGGAGAAGGTATACATTTGCCTACTGTCGTCTTGAATTCCTTAGAAAAGTTTTTGGGACTTGATCGTTTAAATGTGGCGTATGATCGAATCGTTCGAGATAAGGAGAGTGGATCGCCAGAAAACTTTTTTGAACTAGCAACTAAACACTTAAATCTTAAGTATCAGCTGCGACCAGGTGAGTTGGATCGCATTCCTCGCAAGGGGCCAGTTGTTGTTGTTGCCAACCATCCTCATGGCCTTTCGGATGGACTCATGATCGGCAAATTGCTGACGAAGGTTAGAGAGGACGTTCGCATTGTCGCCAATGAGCAACTAACGTTGTGTGGCGAGTTGGCCCCATGGATGATCACGGTTGATGTCTATGATGGACCTGATGCCCGAATGAAGAATTTCGCGGGGATCAAGCAGATGATTTCATGGCTGAACAAGGGTGGGTTGATTGCCATTTTCCCTGCGGGTACGGCATCTAGCTATTCTATTCCTGATAAGCATGTCACTGACGACGCATGGAATAACAATATTGCCTCGATCATTCGACGTACGAAGGCAACTGTTGTGCCTCTGTATATTCCAGGGCGAACGAGCCTCTTCTTCCAAGGTATTTCGCTGATCAAACGCGAAGCGAGAGTTGCCTTCTTGCCCAGAGAAGTTGGTCGTGATAGCCGTTGTGTACACAAGATTGTCATCGGGAAGCCCATTTCAGGGACGTCGTTGAGTCAGTACGATTCTGACCAGTCCTTGATTTCGCACTTGCGCTTGAGAACTTACTTGATGGGGCGGAACTACGATAAATCTCGTCGTCCCTGTGCGGCTCATCATTCGCATAAGAAAAACGGACGGAAACCAGCACTGATTCCTGCCATCGATCCAGAACTGTTGCGTGCAGAAGTGGCGTCGTTGCCAGAGTCTTGCAGACTACACCGAAATGAGAAAAACGGTTGGGAGGTCTATCTTGCCGAGGCTGGACAGATCCCGTCCATGTTGCAAGAAATTGGCCGCTTGCGCGAACTGACCTTCCGTGCTGCTGGAGAAGGTTCAGGGTTGGCCTGTGACCTCGACGAGTACGATCCCCATTACAAGCATCTGATCTTGTGGGATAGCTCACAAAGCAAGATCGCTGGAGCCTATCGTATGGGGCTTACTGATGAGATCCTCAATCAGTTCGGAATAAAAGGGCTGTATAATGGAGCCTTCTTCTCCTTCTCACCTTCTGCTATTGAAGTGATGAAACAGGGGGTGGAAATGGGGCGCGCGTTTATCGTGCCAGAATACCAGAAGCTTCCCTTGGCCTTGGGAACCCTTTGGATAGGTATTGGTCAGTTCTTGGTGAAGAATCCTCAGTACCGTTATCTCTATGGAACGGTGAGTATTTCCCGTGACTATACCAATTTGTCGCGCACTCTCATTGTTTCTTATCTGGAAGCTAAAGAGATGGACTCCAAGCTCTCCCTGGGAGTGAGAGCCTTTAATCCTCCTCATCGACTCCGTCTTCAAGGACCAGAACTTCGCATATTGCCTCAGGGATTGATTGATCCACAAGGTCTCTCACAGCTCGTGTCAGACATCGAGCAAGACGGAAAGGGACTTCCTGTCCTTCTGAGACATTACCTGAAGCTGAATGGGAAGATTCTTTCCTTCAACATCGATAAGTCCTTTGGAGACGTCCTCGATTGCCTGATCTTGGTGGATATCTACAAGAGTCCCGAACGTTCACTCCGACGTTTCATGGGAAGTGAGACCTACGAGGAACTTGCTCCCTTCATTCAAGAGGCGTTGCGTTCAGAAGCTCAGGCGAATGCCGAAGAATAAAATAGGCATGAGAGTTGCTCATGCCTATGGAGTACAGTTTTGTACTAGGAATTTAGCCTAAGTATACGGTGGGATCGGGGACGTTTGCCTCTTGGAAGGCTTCCTTGCGTTCCGTGCAGGTTCCACACGTGCCGCAATGACAATCGCCACCTTTGTAGCATGAGTAGGTATGAGAGAAATCGACGCCTAACTCATGTCCCAACTTCACGATGTCACCCTTTGAGTAATGGATAAAGGGACGCAAAATGGCTACGTGAGCATAAGTGCCTAATTCAATAGCCGATGACATGGCTTGCATGAAGTCCTCTCGGCAGTCGGGATAGATGGTGTGATCGCCTGCGTGGGCGGCAATGACCAACGCGTCAGCGCCCGCACTTTCGGCTATGCCAGCAGCAATCGACAAGAAGATCCCATTGCGGAAGGGGACGACAGTCTGTTGCATGTTCTCCTCCGCATAGTGACCATCGGGAATAGGATCACCATCAACCAAGAGAGCCGACTTGAGGAGGGAAGAGATGGACGATATGTCGACAATCTTGTGAGGGATGCCAAGAGACTCCGCTTGAATGGTGGAGCAGGCCAATTCATGGGACGCATGCTTTGAACCGTAGTTAAAGCTGAGTGCCATGACGACATCGTGATTCTGAGCGGCCCAATGCAAAGCAACGGATGAATCAAGGCCTCCACTGAGCAGGACTGTGACTTTTCTGCGAGACATCGTTCGTTTTGCTAGAAGGATCAGGCTGGACGATTTTCAGGCTGGTGTTCAGCCGTCGTGGTGAGCTGAATGCCACCGCGAGGGGAGAACTGACCTGTTACCTTGAGCCAGCGAGGTTGGATGGCTGCGACAAGGTCATCGACGATGCGGTTAACGATTTGTTCGTTGAAAGCAGGGTAATTTCTGTACGATGCCAGATAATACTTCAGAGACTTCGTTTCCACGCACAACTTGTCAGGGACATATTCAATCATCATGTGGCAGTAGTCAGGTTGTCCTGTTACTGGGCAAAGTGATGAGAATTCGTGAGTCTCAAGTTTAATGACGTAAGGACGATGAGGAGAGCGGTTAGGAAAGGCTTCTAACTTAGCATCATCAGGACTTGTGAAGAACTCACTGTGTGAGCCTAAAAGAGAGAGTTGATCATTCATGAGAAGGATTGTCTGTTTGTTGGGCTGAGGTGATTGCGGACGTTGCTCCATCCAGAACCGGGTTGGTCGTATCGGGGATGGATTTAATATAAACGTCTCGTTGTGGGAATGGAATTTCTATTCCGTTGTTGTTGAAGGCTTGATAGATGGCTTCTCTCACTCTCGAGAGGTTGGCTGCTTTTGTCCGAACAGGAACCCACACCCAAACCCCTAGATCTACCGAGTTGTCGCCGAAGTTGTCGAGCACAACCAAGGTATTTTTGTTCTTAGCGAGCGTGTCAATCTTGCGAGTCGCCGAAAGGATGATTTGGCGAGCTTCATCGATATTCGTTCCGTAACTGATCCCCACGATGATCTTGGCACATTCATACAGGTGGTTCTTCGTGAAGTTGCGGAAGTTCTTGTTGAAGAGCTGGTTGTTTTGGAAGGCGATGATAGAACCATCCGTCGTCTCAATGAAAGTCGTGCGGTAGCCGATTGAGTCTACTTTGCCACGGATCCCATCGCATTCAACAACGTCACCGGGGCGGAGTCGGCCTAACATGAGAGAAAGGCCGCATGAGAGATTTTCGATGGTGTCCTTCAGGGCAAAACCGATACCCATACTCATACCCCCCATGATCATCAAGATGCCTTGGTAGTCAGCATCCAGGATGGCGAGGGCAACGAACAAGTAAACTCCCCATATGACAAAGGAGCTCAGCGTGATGATTGTTGGGACACCACCCACGTCGTAATTGTCGCGATAGACTTCGCGGAGGATGTGCTTGCCGAGATGGATGAGATAGTTGATGACAATCCCAATGATGATAACGAGCAAGACATGCTTGATCGACAGAGACTTGACGAGGTCGTGGATGGCGTATGTTTTGCCTGTCCATTCCCAGAGCATGCGATTCATATCAAAGATGCCTGCTGGCCACAGGAAACTGTAGACCAGTAAGACGATTCCCGTGAGCGGAAGAAGCAACTTAGAAACGAGGATGCGGAACCAAGTCTCAGACGACTCAGACTTCTTCGTTTTGAGTTTGGATTGGAACTGGTTCAGGAGCACCTGAATGGAAGAGATGAAGAGGATACTACTCATCAGAATGATCCAAATGAGCGTCCCCAAGAAGGTGAGGAAGGAATACCCATAGAGGCTGACACCTGTCCCGGAAAGGGTGACGATGAAGGAAAGGATGATGAGCGATCTATCTAGTAAGGGAAGTTCCTTGCCTTTGAGCCACAACATGACGGCATTCGCGATGGAAACAAGTGCCAGGAGAGGAGGCAAAAGGCAATTGATGGTCATATTAGAGACCATGATCATGCGTGCCGTCACAAAGCATGCACACAGGATAATCATGGGGAAGTAGGTCCAGAAGACCCAACCAATTTTCTCCGAAGAAAGTCGAATGGAAAGAGACAGGAAAATGGCGGCAACGATCAGGAAGAACTCGCCAGCCATCATGCCCGCTGTCTTCATGTAGACGAGGTCCTCAACCATGCAGTTCCCAAAGAGACAGAGAGCGAGGAAGAAGAAGGCTCCCGAGAGCGTGTAGCAGACTCGCTTTGAGGAAGCATTTCGGTGCTCGAGGCGCTTCTTCATGGCGACGAAGAAGATGAAACCAGACAGAAGGAAACTGGCGAGGGCAAATTCTGCGAAGCGAATGCCAAGCTTATGCATTTCGGTCTTCCTAATAGAATTCCCGAAGTCGAGTGCCTGAGCCAAGGAAACGTTTTTGTCTGAAGAAAGGAGTTCCGTGACAAGGCGTAGACACGCTTGGTTAGGAGTCCAGAAGGCTTGGGTCATCATCTGGACGAGCAGACCTGGGACTTCCTGAGTGTTGGCTTGTACGATTTTTTCGGGCTCTTCATGTTCTGGTGCAGAGGCCTCACTCTTTGCTTCAGGAGTTGCCGTGTCCTCGGCTTTTGTGTCAGTGGCTTTTTCTTCCGTGCTCTCAGAGGAAGCAGAGG
>CAYNVM010000036.1:0-9528 GCA_964400645.1 uncultured Akkermansia sp.
GGGTGGGTGGATGCGGCGCGGATTCCGGCGATGTTGGCGGTGGTGTTTCAGCATATGCCGGGAGGATGTCGGTGGAATTTGCCCACGCTATCGGCGGCTTTGGCGTTGTTTTACCTGTTGGCAGGATATTTTGCTGCGCCACGTTTGGAAAATTCTGGATATTTGTGGCGTCGGGTGAAGCAGTTGTTGGGGGCTTATTTGCTGTGGAGTGGATTGTGGGCAGTGGGTTCTTTGCTTGATCCCACGTGGTTGGCGTTTGTGGTTGATGACCCCTGGGGGGCTTTGCGCAAGGTTTTGGGGGTGGGCTGTACGCCGTTTCTGACGCCGATGTGGTTTATCCGCGACCTCATTGTCTTTTTGCTAATTGGGGCGTGTTTGCAGAAGTTGCCCCGTTGGGTTTTGCTCGTGGTGACGGTGTGTTGTGTGAGTTTGCATGCCATCGGCAGTGGGCAGGCGTGGCCTCGGCCATATATGCTCGGCGATTTCTTGTTGGGGATGTGTTTGGCTCCTATGGGAAGAGAGTTTGCTGATCGCTGGTCACGGTTGCCGTTGTCTGTACACGGGGGCATTGTGGGGGCGTATGCCGTGATGCTCATCGTGCAAGCCCTGGTGCATTCGTGGGTGTATGGGCCACTGGTGATTCCAGGTATTTTTGCGTTGTTGAGTATGGGCGTGTTGTTGGATGCCTTGCCGAGGAAGGACTTGATTCGAGGTTGGGCGCAGGCGACCTTTTTTATCTACTGCTCACACATTTTCTTTTTTGTGTTCATCCGAGGCATTGAGCAGTTGACGGGAGATTTCCCGAAAGCTTTGTGGTATGTGATTGCCGTGGGGATAGACCTTATGGCGGCACTGATCTATGCCTACGGGAAGAAGTCCGTAGGGCAAGTCTGGCGAGAGAGGTTTTAGAATTGTCCTGAGGCTTTGCGGAGAATCCAGAAGGCGGCCATGAGAGCGATGAGGGTGGCTAATACCCACGGTGAGCACCAGAGGCGGAGTCGGCGTTCCATGGCAGGAGGCTCGGGCAGAGCTCTGAGAACGGGCAAGATGGAGTCGAGCGAGTCGGCATCGATGACTTTGCCGTTAGTGATAGTGGCCAGTTCTTGCAGGAGAGAGCGATTGACGGGGAGACCTGTTTTTTCGCGTGCGGAGGCAGGAGGCGAGAACTGGAGCACCTGAGCTTGGTCTTGGGCGTCACGGCAGAACGTGCTGATGGACCATGAGCCGGCTGTATCCATTTTGAAGGAGCCACCGTAGGATCCCCAGGTGCGATCCAGAGGGCGCAAGGCGATGCGTTTGGTGACACCTTTAGGCGACGTGATATCAGCAAGGACTTCACCGTCACGGAGAGGCGCGCCTTGTTCGTCGGAAGCCATTGCGGTCAGGTTAATGGTATCGCCGAGTCGGGGTTGTTCAGGGGTGGCAAAGACTTTAATGCGAGAGCCAGGGGACATGTTGCGGCGGTAGCTCATCCAACGGGCGACTTGGCTCCAGAAGCGGTAGTGGTACTTGTCTTCGACGCCACGGCGCCACTTCCAAGCGGCGTCAGTCCCCATGAAGAGAACCTTGCCATTGCCATAGGCTTGGGTGACCAGAAGAGGGATGCGACCGTAGGCATTGCGAGCTGTGGGGTGGACAGCGAGGACAAGGGTGCCGGCTTTAGCGCGTTCGACAGGGGAATACCACGTGAAGCCAGGGAGACCACGCCAGACGGTTTCATTTTCTTGTTCGCTGTCGGCAAGCATGGTCAGCAGAGAGGAACGGCCTTCAGGCGTCAAGGTCAGAGGGACAGGAGTGGCGTCTCGCGTACCCATGGGGTGGGCTCCATCCAAGAGGACTGGGAAGAGATCGCCGAGAGCTGTGGAGGTGAATTCAGGGAGCTTGCCACGGGGACCAGGCATGAGGATGAGTCCTGCGGCTTGGTTGGCGACAAGACCACGGAGGAGTTCCGCTTGTTCAGTGGATAGGCCTTTGGGACCGACGCCGACATCGCCCAAGAAGACGACATCGTATTTGGAGAGTTGGCTCAGGTCATCAGGGAAGCGGTCGAGGTAGCCTGCGCCTTGTCCGACAGATTCGATGTTGGGGTGGAGCAGGAGCGTGTTGACTTCGACGCCAGGATCTCTGAAGAGAGCATTGCGGATGAAGCGGTATTCCCAACGAGGTTCGGAATCAATGACGAGGACGTGGATGAGTTCTTGACGGCCTGCGATGGAGAAACTCTGCTCATTGTTCTGTGTGTTGAGTTCGCCAGGGTGGACAGGCAGAGAGAAATGGAGACGGTTATCGCCCTCGTGCTTTAGTTTCCAGAGGATAGAGCCCGAGAACTCGCCTCCTGCAGGGATGCGGATAGAGAGTTGGGAGGTGGTATCGTCCTCAGGATCTTCAGATCTCAGCGTGACGGTTGTTTCTGTGTCCTGAAGTAACGAGCTTTTGATGGTGAATGGGATGCGGATTTGCTCACCGACGATGCCATAGCCTGGGGCATGGACTTGATCAAGCGAGAGGTCGGGGAGGGCTCGGTCTGAGCCAGTGGGGATAACGATGAGAGGGACGCCACGCTTGCGGAGTAACTGGACAGCCTCGAGTGGGGAGGAATCAGCATTGTGTTGGCCATCCGAGAGAAGGACGACAGCCCGGACGCGGTCGGTAGATTCTGCGCATTCTTGGAGGGGAGCAGCTAAGTCCGTGAGAGATTCCTCATTGTCTGCGGGGGCAGAGAACGGCATGGGCAGAAGTTGGCAACCTGCGGACGTCAGAGCTGTGGACAGATTGCCCGAGACGAGATCATCGGCAAAGGCAGAGCGAGAGATGACCTGCTTAGAGCCAGCGCGAGAGACGATGACATCTTCTGTGCTCATCGAACCCGATGCGTCCGTGAGGACAGGCACGACGGGAGTTCCCGTGGGAGGTGTGGTGACGACCCATTCCGGGCGGAGCAAGAGGATAGCCAAGAGGAGAACGATGACCCAGCGGATGGACTCGATCAGAGCCGACATCTTGCCAGGCTTACGGCGATAAGCAACGAGGCAGAGGTAGCTAGCGACCAGAATGGCCAAGAGAGCCAAGGAGGCAGAGACCCAAGATATTTGGAAGGATAAATTCATGAGCGGTCTCGGCTAGGTTTAGGGTTAGAGCTACCCAAGGAAGAGGGAGGCAAGAGGAGGAGAGCTTCAGCGAGGAAGCAGATGATGGCAGCCAGAAGAAGAGGAGTGCTGATTTCCGTTGTTAGGGCAGAATCGTCATCGACGCCCAAATCACTGACGTGAAGGGAGCCGAAGAGAGAGGTCAGTTGCTCAGGGGAGACTTGGCGGGGATCGCTTTCAGGTTCAGGGGTATTGGTGCAGAAGAGAGTGTCATCCAGGCGGAAGACCCCTGCATTTTTGAGCGGTAGAGAGGCGGCACGTTGGGGGGAATCGGCAGGAGAAAGCGCATCGACAACTTGGGCCGGCGAGCCGTCGCCAGACGTGGGAATGGTCTCTGCACCGACTGGGAGAGAGAGAGCAGGCGCGAGGCGTTCATTGCCCTTGTGAGTTAGGCGGTGGATGAGAGGCAACAGAATGTGACCGTCAGCGAGGTTAGACCAAGTGTAATTGGGAAGAGTGGAGAGAAAGCAGAACTCGCCTTGGCCGTGGTGGAGTCTCACCAGAGCGGGAGAGGAATCCGACCAGGTGGCATCGACAATGCCCTTACCGAGAATGGGAGTGCGACGGATGGCGCGGACGAGTTGGACGGGCAAAGATTGATTGCGACTGTCTTGCAGGAGCCCCGAGGTGTGATCCCATGCATTGAGGGAGAAAATCTGATCAGATTCGGCGGTGTTGGTTTCACCCCAACTTAAGTTGAGGAAGGAACGCTGTTCAAGGTTGGCAGGAATGTGTTCAGGGGGGAGGAAGAGGAGACTACCGCCCGAAGCCACCCACGAGACCAGGGCGTCAGCGGTGGTTTTGTTGGGCAAAGGCCCTTGCCAGATGACAAGAGACTTCGTCGACCAGTCGGGAGCCGACTTGACAGGGAGCATGGTGACATGAGCTTCCGTTTGGGCGAGCGTGGGAGGAGCCGCCATCCGAGACAAGATTTGCGCAGTGGGCGTCGTCTGAGCGACGACTTCGACTTGGGCCACGGGATCAGGCGAAAAGACAAAGAACGCCGTATCGTCAGCGGCAAAGCGATCATGAGGCATGGACAGACTGCCATAGCCCGAGTTAACGCCTTCAGGGAGGGCAATTTCGCGGAAGAATCGGTTATTAGCCCCCGAGAGTTCGACGGTAAATTCCGAGGTAGAGCGTCCCAAGGAGAGGACTAAGGGGAGCTTCTCGGTGTTGGACTGAGCTGATGGGTCATCTGCGGATGCTGTGTTGCCCGAGCATTCGATCGAGAAGTCCAAGAGGAGTTTGCCCGAGACAATGCGAGCATCTTGGATGTGGAGGGCTCGGTTGCCGTCAGGCCTTTGGCGGAGAGAGAGACAGCGGATGGTTGGTGGCTGAGGAAGAGATGAAAGTTCTGATCTGACGGCCGCCCAACGAGGAGAATCCGCATGCCAGTCGCTCAGTTGCATGTCCGAGGCAATCCAGATTTCGGATTGTCCCGCATCAGAGTCCTTGAGGAAGGTGGCCGCGTGTTCGAGCAAGGCCGGGATATCCGCAGATGATTCCGTTTCTTCCGTGACAGAGAGTTGCCCGAGCACATCAGGAGACGAGACTTCAAGGCATTGACCAGTGACAGAATCGAGCAAGGTGAGCCGAGTGCCAGGCATGGAAGAGAGAGCCTCCGAGACGAGAGGGGCAACCTGATCGCGTAGAGAGTCAACGCCATTGGGGCGGTTGGACATAGACGCAGAGCGGTCGAAGACGAGCAGAACGTGGTTGATACCCGAAGATGAGAGCCCAAGGAAAGAGCTGACGAGAGGACGAGTGAATGCGAGAACGAGGAAGATGACTGCCAGGGTTCTCAGCACGAGAACGAGGTAATGGAGGAGCTTTTTACTGGAACGAGACTCCCGATTGGCACGGCGCAAGAACTCCATAGCGGCCCACTGTACCGAGCGGTGGCGCCAGAGGTTCGCAAGATGGATCAGAACTGGAAGTGATGCTGCCAGTAGAGCCCAGAGTAACCATGGAGACGAGAAAACCATCTTTCAGAATTCATCGTGAGTAGGGAGAGCCAGACGCCATGAGGAGGTCAATGAGACGGAGTACAAGCAAGCCTGATTGGCGGAAAGAATCTGCACTGAGGATGGACGCTTGGTCGTGGGCGGTGTGCCACCAATTCCCATCGCGGAAGTCGTCGATCAGGTTCAGAACAGGGACGCCATGTTCTTCCAAGGGGACGTGATCGTCCAAGATGGGGGAAGAAGCTACTCCCCAGGTCTTGGAAGAGAATCCGAGGTCGCGCACTGCTTGGTTGTAGAGAGAGTAGAACGGTTGCTCAGTGGCGGGAGGAATGCGCATCCGCATGTTGCGACGCCCAACCATATCGAGGTTAATGCCCCAGAGCGGTTTGGTGGAATCGGTTAGCTGTTGGGCGTAGTAGGTTGAGCCGTATAGGCCATCTGTAGCCGACATGTGTTCGTCAAAGCTTTCCTCGCCGTCAAAGAACACGAGTTCAAGTTGGCTTGCGGAAGGGTGAGTTTTGAGGACGCGCGCTAATTCCAAAAGAAGAGCGACACCAGAGGCCCCGTCATTGGCCCCGACAAAGCCAGGAATGCCCGATTTTGTGTCCCAGTGGCACGTGATGATTCCTGCAGGTGGGGCTGACCAGTCTGGTTGGGGAGCGAGACGAGCCCGGAGATTTGTGAAGCGGTGATTGCCCTGAGGTGTTGGGGCTTCGAAGGACTGGAGTTGAACCGTCCATCCTGCTTCCTGGAGGCATTGTTGGACGTATTCTTGCTGAGCTAGGAAGTTGGCCGAGCCAGAGATGCGTTCGCCCATAGCCGAGAGATCGATTGCGCGACGCAGGGCGTTTTGGGGAGCGAAGTCAGGAGAATTAACGAGCGCAGGAGGAGGTGCTTCAGGGGGAAGCGACGAGGCGTCGGGAAGAGAGGAATCGTGGCAAGAGGAGAGGAGCGCGAGAGCAGAAGTTGCAAGGAGTACTGCAACGAATCTTGGGGAGTATTGAATCTTAGCGAGCATAGAAACAACAATCGGAAGAGCGCTCCTGCTACGAGGAGTTGCTTATTTCAGAGACGAAAGAGCCTCATTCTGCAGATCGACTCCGAGGAGTTCCAGAATTCGCAGGAGATCCTGTTGGTTCTGGTAAGAGATTTCGATAGATCCCTTAGCACCTTGAGCATTGATTTGCACAGGTGTTGACATTTGGGAGGACAGAAACTGCGAGACTTTTTCGAAGGTGGGAGAGGAGACCTTGCGTGTAGGAGGCGTGGTGGGTTGCAAGGTAGCCTTGTTCACCGCCTGAACTGCCTTTTCAGTTTGGCGCACCGTCCAACTCTTTTTGACGATGTCTTGAGCGAGTTTGCGTTGGCTTTCCTTATTTTTGACGCCAAGGAGAACCTTAGCGTGACCTACGCTGATTTTAGAGAAACCGAGGGCTTCGCGGACTTGTTCGTCGAGTTCAAGCAAGCGCATACTATTGGCGACGGCAGCGCGAGACTTGCCAACGCGACGAGCAATTTCGTCCTGCTTCATTTTGAATTCGGCGCGGAGGCGAGCATAGCCAGCGGCTTCTTCGAGAGGATTCAGGTTTTCGCGTTGGAGGTTTTCAATGAGCGCCATCTCAAGCACATCTTGGTCAGAGGCCTGACGGATGATGACAGGGACGGCATCAAGTTGAAGACGGCTCGAGGCGCGCCAACGGCGTTCGCCAGCGATAAGTTCATAGCCTGAGCTAGAGGAGCGGACGATAAGAGGCTGAATAATGCCGTGCTCGCGAATGGATTCCATGAGCTCGTTTAACTGCTCATCAGTGAAAGATTTGCGAGGTTGCAGAGGACTGGGGTGGATTTGGTCAAGGGGTACAATCTGGACACGGTCGCCCGAAGGTTCATCATCGGAGGTAGGATGAACCGGCTTTTGTTCTTGTTTAGAGGCGATAGGATTGACCTTTTGTGGGATGTTCTGTTGATTGATCAGAGCGCCCAGGCCTTTGCCTAGTGCGGGTTTCGGCATAGCTCAACCACTATACGGAAATGGGCTCATGCACGCAATACGCTTTTACTTGAGGTAGCAAAAATCGGGAGAATGCGGAGAGAAGGCGTGGGCTGACGGATTTTTTGTTTGTCCGGTGGGGGAGGGCGGTGGCAGGATGAACGCCATGATTGCCTTCTTGCGAGGAGTTGTTGCTGAAGCCTTGCCACAGCGCATTGTGCTCGATGTTCATGGGGTGGGTTACGAAGTATTAGTGCCACTTTCGACATTTGATGCGCTCAATCCACTTCCGGGGAAGGAATTGACCTTAAAGACCTACCTACACATTCGCGAGAACATGCAGGTGTTGTATGGTTTTGCGACGGATGCGGAGAAAGACATTTTTATGCTTCTCATTGATCGGGTCAGTGGCATTGGGCCTACCACAGCGATGGCCATTTTGGGGTCCATGAACGTCGACCAATTTAAGGCGAGTGTTGTGAATAGTGACGCTCGGCTGATTGCCAAGGCTAAAGGCGTTGGGAAGAAGACCGCAGAGCGCATTATTTTGGAATTGAAGGATAAAGTGGGCTTGGGTGCTACGTGGGAAGCTCAGGCTAGCGGATCAACCAGTCAGGCGGCAGGAGATGCCGAATTGGCGTTGATTGCATTGGGCTTCAAGCAGACAGATACGAGAAAGGTTTTGGCGGCTTATCTGAAGGAACACCCCGAGGCCGATACAGACGAGTTGATTCGTGCTGCCCTACGTTCTATGAATTAAGGGGGAGCTAGCCGTCATATTTATCCACGAAAGAGATGTCAGATATACCCCAGGCTTTGACCTTATCACAGATTCAAGGAAGCTTTCCCGAAGGAGGGCTTTTCCGCGGTCAAAACTCATGGTTGCTTTCTCCAGAACCGTTGCAACTGGATAAGGCTAGGGTTCGTTATTTGCAGGGATTGGGAGGCGTATTGGCTCGATTTTACGATGCTTGCAATGCGATTTATACGGCCTCAGTTAAGGGGAAGGAAAGCCCATGGGTGGCTTCCTTACTAGATACAGGCAAGCCAGAATCCTTGGTTGCCGTTCAGAGGTCTCATTCTGCGAAAGGGGCGATGCCCTCGGTGATTCGCCCCGATCTAATCATGACGGAGCAAGGCTGGGCGCTGACGGAACTGGATTCGGTTCCTGGAGGGCAGGGAATTACGGCATTCCTGAGCCAACTCTACTCGCAACACGGGTGGAATATTTTGGGAGGTGAGTGTGGCATGGTGGAAGGTTTCCGACGTGCGTATCCGCATGAAACAGACTTGCTCGTGTCAGCGGAATCTTCTGATTATCGCTCAGAAACTGAGTATTTTGTGCAGTTACTTGGAGAGGGCTATCAATGTTGCGATGCCGAAAACTATGCTCAGCGTCAAGGCGTTGACGTGTACAGGTTTTTTGAGTTGTTTGACTGTGGCAACATTCCTGGTGCCGATCAGTTGTTGGCTCAGTCTGTGGAGTCGGGTGGGGTAAGACTTTCTCCGCCACCAGTGGCTCATTTGGAGGAGAAGTTGTGGCTAGCTTTGCTTCATACACCTGGGCTTCGTGGCGTGTGGAGTCGGCATATGCGAGGGGCGCATTTGGAGCGCATGAAGGAATTGGTGCCACACAGTTGGGTGGTGGACCCTACCCCTTTGCCACCGCAGGCTAGTCTTCCCTGGATCAACGCACACGACTGGTCAGAAGTGGGGCAACTGAGTCAAAAGGGGAGACGCTTGGTCCTGAAAATTTCAGGGTTTAGTGAATTGGCGTGGGGATCGAGAGGGGTTTACATCGGGCACGACATGTCATCTGAAGATTGGCAAAGAGCTCTTGATGTTGCGTTGGGACAGTTCGAGAGTTCGCCATGGATCCTCCAAGAATTCCATGCAGGTCAGGTGATAGAACATCCCTATTACGACAGGGAAACGGGGCTTGTCAGAACAATGAAGGGACGAGTGCGTCTATGCCCATACTATTATAGAGATCCCCAAGGTAAGACGGAACTCGGAGGGTGCTTGGCAACGATTGCACCTGAGGACAAAAAGAAAATCCACGGGATGAAAGATGCGATTTTGGTTCCCGTGGCTCTAGCTACTCGATAAAGAGGGTAAAAATCAGGCTCCCCTAGATGACAAGGGAAGCCTGATGATTACTTATTTACTCGCGATAGACTTACTCTTTAGGCAAAGACTTCTGCAAAAGCGGTATAGTTTCTTTTGAGCGGATCGTTGTGGTCTGCTTTGATGCTGAAGACAATTCTTTCGAAGGCCTGATGGAACTCATCTTCGGCAAGGATTTCTTTGAACAAGCGAGCGATGTGGCGAGGAGGGTTGCGGAAGGCACCACATCCAAGAGCACAGAGAATGAGATTGGTTTGCTTTTGGGCCTTAGCAATTCTGAAGATGGTTCTCAGTTTGT
>CAYNVM010000036.1:9628-14912 GCA_964400645.1 uncultured Akkermansia sp.
ATGAGATTGGTTTGCTTTTGGGCCTTAGCAATTCTGAAGATGGTTCTCAGTTTGTTCTTCGTCCCTTCCGTGGCCGACTCATCGAGTTCCTGCTCTCCATTAACCTCGATTGTCTTAGGTCTATTGATTGCAGCCACAGCAATGAAATTGGCTTTCCAAGGTGAGTCTAGGAGAGGATAGCCTTCTTCTTCAGGACCTCGGAAGATGGTTACATTTTGGCTAAAGATCCCACCAAAGTTTCTATCCATAGGATAGCTTTTTTCTGACCGAGGAACACCGTATGTTTCGGAACGGTAGTCAGAGAATTGGTAGAGGGAACGGAAATAGTCTGAGCAACGGAAGAGATATTCTTCTTGGGCTCCAGATCCACTGATAACGCCACCGCCAGGAGTTTGTCTGCTGGCCAGATTTAGGACACAGACTTCGAGACCTTGATCGACGAGTTTCTTGGCTTCGACGAGGCAGTCCCCTTCAATCACAGAGATTTGTGTGTCGTAAGTGGGAGAGGTCGGTTCTTGAGGTAATTCATGATCGTAGAAGGTTGTTTCTTCTACGATATTAGGGTTGAGTTCTAGAGTAACCTGAGAGCCTGAAGCTGAGATGTAGGACTGCGCCTTGCAGGTTTCGACCGTATTTTCAAAAACAGAGATACGGGAGCTGTGAAGTATGCCATAGTCTTTTGTGCGGCAACCCTCCTGGAATTCAGAGAGCCAAGTGGGGGCATCCCATGAGATGAGTTTGTTTTCCATAGTAATGCGATTTGGTAGGAGAGGGATGATTCCTTTTCTATTATAGCATAAATTTGAGAGCTATCTTAATAAAAGACTTCTGAAAAGGCGGTATAGTTGTGGTCATAAGGGGAGTCCGCCTTGATGCTGAAGATAATTGTTTGGAAGGCGTGACTGAATTCGTCTTCTGCGAGGATTTCTTTGAATAAACGAGCCATGTGGCTTGGAGGATTGCCGAAAGCACCACAGCCGAGGGCACTGAGGATGAGATGGGTTTGTTGATTGGCTTTGAGGACTCTGAAGAGAGTTCTAAGCTTTGTTTTTGTGATTTCCGTTTCTTCCTCAGTGAGTTGTATTTCTCCGTTAACAAGAATGGTTTCAGGGCAGTTAATGGCAGCAACAGCAATGAAATTGACCTTCCAAGGGGAGTCTAGGAGCGGGTAACCTTCTTCTTCAGGGCCTCTGAAGACGGTAGCATGACGGGTAAAGACAGCACCAAAGAGAGGATCAAGTGGGTAGCGTTTATGGGAGGACAGAGGAATGCCAAATCTGGAGGCTCTGGATTTGTCAAAATGGTAGAGAGAGCGGAAGTAGTCTGAACAGCGGAAAAGGTATTCTTCTTGGGTTCTTTCTCCTTCGATCACAAGTCCACCTGGATCGACACTATCAGCCATGTTGAGGACGCAGACTTCAAGACCTTGGTCAGCGAGCTTCTTGGCTTCGACGAGGCAATCGTTAGCAACTACAGAGATTTTAGTATTGAACGAAGATGTTGTTGGAAGTTGAGGAAGTTCCGTATCGTAGAGGATTGAATCTTGAAGGATATTCGGGTTGAGATTCAGCTCCACTTGGAGGCCTGATGATGAGATGTAAGACTTCGTTTTGCATATGGCGACCGTGTTTTCATAGACCTCACTGAGGAGACTATAAATGTCGTAGGTACTTTGAAATTGAACGAGCCAATCCGAAGCATTCCATGTCGGAATTTTATTAGGCATGAGGAGGTATAAAGGTGATAAACCTGTTATACCATATTAAGAGAGGAGGTGTGTAAATGAAAAACGTGTTCCCACTGGAGTGAGAACACGTTGGAAAAGAGATGGGCAATAAGCTTACTTATTGGCATCAAGAGCGGCATTCCATTGGGCAATGCGAGCGGACTGTTCTTGGAAAAGATCAGCCGTATCATCATGGATTTCAATGGAGGTGATGGTGTCACCCTGACGGATGGCGTCGACAACGTTTTGGCCCTTGGTAACTTTGCCGAAGACCGTATGTTTGCCGTTGAGCCATGGGGTGGGGACGTGGGTGATGAAGAACTGGGAACCGTTGGTGCCAGGACCTGCATTAGCCATGGAAAGGATGCCTGGGGTGTCATGCTTGAGGTCTGGACGGCATTCGTCTTCAAAGCGATAGCCAGGACCACCCATGCCTGTGCCTGTAGGGTCGCCACCTTGGATCATGAAGTCAGCAATGACACGGTGGAATTTGATGCCTTCATAGAAGCCACGAGAGGCGAGGTTGAGGAAAGAAGCTGCCGTTACAGGCGTCTTGGAGGCGAATACAGTCAGATCGATGTCGCCCTTGGAGGTATGGATCGTGATATTTTTGTCAGTAGCCATGTGCTTACTTTAGGGAGAAGGGAAAGTTTGGTAAAGGCCTGAATGAGATAGAGTGTCATTATTGGTCAGTGGGCCTAGTGGAGGATATGACAAGGGATACAATTGTCAGAAGGTTTCAAATACTTCACAATAGGTGCATGAGTGAAGAAATGGTTGATGAATGGGTTGTTGTGGAATCGATTTTTGTAAGGCATCGCAATTGCCATTTGTTGAGAGCTCATTTCTCGCCTCTATTTGTCGACTACTACTTGCATCTTATGCGGTATGGTCTGCGCAATGAGAACATTCACGACAGTTTACTGAAGGGTGCTTTGGCCTATTTCACGTTGTATTTGGTGGCTCGTCCATGGGCTGAGCAGCATGCATGGACAATCAATCTGAAGAGTCCTGTGCCTGCTAATATCTTTGTGACAGGGTCATCGCTTACCGAGTCTGTAGTTGGAAGAGTCTTTACGGAAGACGTGAAGGTACCCGAGCAGAACACGATGTATGCTCAGCTGTACAAGGAGGGCGCCAAGGTAAGTTCTTCAGTTGTCCCCGTTGTTGGGGATCAGCCTAGTCAATGGGTGGAGGAATTCTTCCACCAGAGTGAGCAACGATTGGCCCGGTGTTTTGAGTTACCTGATGAGTATTTTCATCTCATTACGGCTCAGCCAGACGCCGACGAAGAATGGCTCAAGCAATTGACTGCAGAGCAAATGGCAACCATTGATCAAGACGAAGAGGTGAAAGTCCTGGAGACTCGTCGCTTTAAGTTCAATTGTGGGTGTACTCTAGATCGCATTTTGCCGACGCTTCAGGCGATGAAGAACCAAATTGACGATTTGTTTGGCGACGACGAATCGATACAGATTACGTGTCCACGATGTGGAGCTCTTTACCAAGTGACCCGCAAACAGGTCGAAGGTGAATAAATCGCCCTGTTTAGAGGCACGGCGTGTGTTAGTCAGCCGAGTAGACTCTGGGGATACGAGGACCGATAGAGGTTAGGATTTCCCAAGGGATGGTTTCTGCCATACGAGCGAGGTCCGGAACCGTGATGTGTTCGCCCATGATTTCGACGATATCACCAGGTTGGGCTTCAGGTACTTGGCTGACATCAATCATGATTTGGTCCATGGTGATGCGACCGAGCACGGGGCAGAAGTGTCCATTATAATAGACTTGGACGCCTTTTTTATGGAGGAGTCTCATGTAGCCGTCAGCGTATCCGATGCCGACTGTTGCAACACGCATAGGTGTGTCCGTCTTGAACTCCTGACCGTAAGACACGCCGTGATGAGGGGGCAGAGTACGGACGACAGTGAGACGAGATTTGAGGACGAGAGCAGGTTTGAGTTCGTTCCCTAAGGGGTGATTGGCGAGAGGCGAGTATCCATAAAGAATAATGCCAGGACGAACTAAGTTGGCAGAGGGAACTGTGTAGTCCAAGATGCCAGCGCTGCTGCACAAGTGGCGCCAGGGCAGAGGAACATGAGCCGAGATTGTTTCAACGGCTTGTTCGAACTGTTGGATATTGGAGAGGGTGACTTCTCTGTTTTCATCGGCGCAAGGTAGGTGGGCGCCAATCCCTTCAATGTAAAGGTGATCCCATGATTTAATGCGATTGATGAGGTCTGGTATTTGGGATTGCAACACTCCACCACGCCCCATGCCTACATCAATGGAGATGTGAATGGGAAGGGTCTTGTTGTAGAGGCGAGCCAGAGAGTTGTAATGGTCGCCTTCTTCAGGGGTGGACATGAAACAGCGCCAGTTGTTGAGCACGATTTCTTCGCGTTCTTCAGGGAAGGCAGGCCCAAGGATGTACGGTGTAGTACGACACCCACACTGGGAAATACGTCGGGCTTCGCCAACGTTGGCGACCCCAAAGAAGACGATGCCTTCGTTGTCTAGGAAGCGAGCTACAGGTTCCAGTCCGTGACCATAAGCAGAGGCTTTGACGACGGGCATAATTTGAGCGCCATTGGCAGCACGTCTGATTACGTTGAGGTTGTGCTTAAGAGCACCTAAATCAACTTCTGCCCAAGCACGAGGTGGACTGGTATGTGGCATGCCAAGAAAGCTACTCCTCCGTTTTTATCTTGGCAAGTCAACTCGTCGGCAATGCATGGGGGCAGAGCGTAGTTGGTTAATTGATTTTACTTGTGGTGTGAACAGTAGGAAATATGAGATTTATTTTGTTGGTAGACTTGTGAAATATAGTGGGGTTGGTTTAGTTGTTTGAGTGAATTTGTGATATAATGTTGATTGAAATGGAAAATCATTTATCTTTAGTTGATGTTATGAATTCACTCCCTACAAAAGAAACTCAATCAAATCAGGATGTTGTCCCTTTGAAGGTTGCAACAGTAGATATTTACGAAAGAGGAGGAGAATTCATAATTGATCTTCTACGAGAGCTTGTCCCTGTAGAAGAAATAGATGAACAGCATTATTTAGATGCAGATTTTCTCATCTATGGTGACTTTGGTTACAGGCATGCGTCATTTGAGGGCGTTAAGATGTTTCTCACTGCAGAAAATCATAAGGCGAATTTCAGGGCCTGTGACTATGCCTTGACCCACGAATTCGAGAAAACGAGCCGCCACCATCGTTTCCCGTGTTGGGCTCAGACAGCATTATTAGAGCCAGATTTTAAGGCCTTGAGCATTGAACCCAGAAAATTGATGACTCTAGATGAACTACGTTCTGAGAATCGTCGTTTTTGCAATTTCATCTACCGCAATCACGTGTGCAAGACGCGCAACAAATTCTTTCACTCATTGAGTGAATACAAACAGGTAGATTCAGCTGGGCCATTATTTAATAATTTAGGCTACGAATTGCCTAAGAAGCCCAAAATGGCGAAAATAGATTTCCAACGAGGTTACAAATTCTCAATTGCCTTTGAGAATGAATCTCATCCAGGCTATCAGACAGAAAAGCTTTTTG
>CAYNVM010000037.1:0-14673 GCA_964400645.1 uncultured Akkermansia sp.
TCAATACCACGTTCTTCCAACGTCTGTGGATCGATCACAGAAACGGAGGTACCAGACTGATTGTAAGGCACGCCCACGTAGTGAGAAGCAACTGTCAATTCAGGGAGGACTGGTGTTGCGTTAGCCTGAAGGTTGTTTTGAGCAGTAGCAGTCTCAGTTTGACCTAAAGCTGGCTGACCTGTCGCAACAAGGGCAACACCAACAGCAAGAGCACTCATGCCGAGTGCTTTTTTCTTATCTATAAGCATCGTTGTAACGCCTTTGAGTCGGTACCTCGCCGACCCGTGATGGCGACATTCAAGGCTGGTTTTCTGACTTCAGAAGCCTGAGCTCCTGTTCACAGTTGCGGTACAGCTCCGGATTTGCACCGGATTCCCCATCTATTTCCTGCCCGTGCCACGGGCCTCCTTGTTTGTCTGTGACCTGTATTGCAACAGGCCCGTACCCCAATGATTGCAAATTACTTTTTTGATGCAATCATAAAATATCCATGCATTAAAATATTCACTATTCTCTCATTATCAATCGTCAGTTTTCTTTCATCTTCCCTTCCTCTGTCTCCTTCCTACCTGAGGAACTTAGATTTTTCTCCTCCAAACAGGCAAACAACGATTGATAATAAACACTTAGCGAAAGAAATACACCTCACGGATTTTCTTGCACCACATCAGAAGGAAGATAATGCACTTCCTTTTGCTGGACGCCAAATTGCCACGTGGCGGATGATGTACTTTTAACCTCGCCGGCGTTCTTCCACTTTACCAATACGGTCACGGATCCCGATCGAATCGGTCGGTTCACTTCCCATGAAAGTGTTTGGTTATTAGGATTAAACTTGGCAGGCACTTTCCCATATCCTGTCACAAACATTTGTAACGAGTTGGGATCGATGTTGCTCTCTGAACTCAGGACGATGGCTATCGTCGGGCAGAGGGTCTGGGTCACCGAATTGGCAACGGGCAATACGGGCTGCACGGGCGCTGGCATGTCCATGGTCTTGACTCCACCAGGAGCCGACTGTGCCACGTGGTTCACATCCGGCACGCGGTCTGTCGTCTGGCGTGTGAATGTCACGCCTCTCGCAAAAATGGACGGATTGTTGCCAAACACCATGTAGCGTGGCAACTGCCAGTTGTCGGTTTCCTTGAGCGTCTTGCGTGGAATCACCGTGAAAGCTCCCTGGAACCCGTAGGTGGGCAACTTTTCGATCATCTCGGGCGTATGATACCCACCTGGGTAGCAATAGTAGTCCACGCCTTCCCCAAAGTTCTTCTGCAACCATTCGCGCGACGCCCCAATCTCTTGGTCGATCAATTTCAAATACTCTTCTTCTCCCTTCTTCCGGGTCTTCTTCCAGGTCGATGGATAAAAGTGGCTCGTTGAGTGGCTCCCGATGCTTGCGCCGTAGTTCTTCATCTCTTGAACTTGGCTAATACTCAGGGAGGCTCCGCGCCCGGTCAGGTAGTGGGTGTAGGGGAACAGCGTGAAGGGGAATCCCATCTCTTTGAGGATGGGGAAGGCGTCGGTGTATACGCTCTTCCAACCGTCGTCGATGGTGATGAGGATGCAAAATTCGGGAAGCTTGCGGTCGCCGTTCTTCCATTCCCAAAATTCTTTCATCGTGATGATGGGCATCCCGGCGTCTTTCAGCGCTTGCATCTGGCGGCGGAATACGGAGGTCCTAATGCGCATCTCGGTCACGGGCTTCTCTTCGCTGAAGTCGTGGTACCCCAAAACGGCCACCTGGGTCCTGTTCTGCTCGACTAACTCGGAGGACACTTTGGGAATGACCGGCACTTGCGCAGCTTGTCGGCTCGGGGGCAATTGCGCCGCCGGCACTTCTTCGGCAACGGGAATCCGCTCTACTCGCGAGGACGATGACGGCTGTGAGGATGGCGTCAGCGACTTGGGCTGCGGTAAAATCAAGTCATCGGGCTCTTCCGCCACGGGAATGGGATCGGAACTCTGTTCGCTCGGTATCGGCGTCACCTTCGGACTGTCGATGAAGACGCTAGGATCCAGGGGCGGCAAATCGATGTCTTGCGCCTCGGCCACGCAAACGATCCCCATGGCCACTAACAATGATGTTGTCAGCTGGCGAACCACTCTCGCGTAACATTTTTGATTTCCCTGTCCAATCTGCTGCTCCGGACAACCTCGCTTCATGCCCTATTCCCCTACTATGCCCGCTCCCCTCAATCAATCTTATTCTCCCCTCCTGACTCCCTCTTCCCAACCTTTTCCATTACGATGATGTCATCTCTTCTCCCCTCTTTTTCCTCCCCTCATGACATTTTCGTGAAAATAAATGACATTTTTTGACACGTTGCGGGGTCAGATTGAAAATCAAAAATTCTCGATTGATTTTTCAAGTGGCACCATGTATGAAAACGTCAATGAGTCGTCCCTTGCGCATTGAATATCCAGGTGCTGTTTACCATGTACAAAGTGTTGGTAATAGGAACTGCGAAATTTTTACTGACGAGGAAGATAGAAAGATCTTTCTGGAGACCTTCAAAGAGGCCGCCGCAAGAAGTCAATGGATCGTCTATGCGTACGCTTTAATGAATAACCATTACCATATCCTCTTCCGCACGGAAAAAGCGAATCTGGTCAATGGCATGAAGTGGTTGCAAACCACCTACACGGTCCGCTTTAACAAGCGCCACGGCTTCTCGGGCCACGTCTTCGCCGGTCGCTATCAGTCGATGATCATTGAGGCCGATAACGCTCACTATTTCTCCACTATCATCGATTACATCCACCTGAACCCGGCTCGCTCGGGCGTGGCTCGACCGCAAACTTTCTTGTCGGGCAGCCGCTGGACCAGTCTCCCCGATTGGATGAGCGAGCCTGAAAACCGTGCCTCGTGGATTAAACCTGAAGAGGGTCTGGCCGTGTTCGGTTGCTCGGATTCCCCTGAAGGCCGCGAAAAATACCTCAATCACTTGCTCGGCCGCGTCGAAGCGGAGCTCATGGATGAACGCGCGCTCCTCCCTGTCGGACACGTCGGCCCTGGCACTGTCCAACGCGGTTGGTGCTATGGCTCTAGCGCTTTCAGACAGCGCCTCATCAACTCGCTCGATCACCTCACCAAACGCCATCCTGGCTCTATCGCCACGGTGAGCGATGACGTGGGTCAGCTCTTGGCGGAACGCATCGTGACCCGCGGTCTCCGTGCCTTCGGCCTCACGGAGGAGGAACTCCTCTCTACCCCTTACAGCCACCCCTCTAAATTGATCATCGCGCTCGCTGTCCGTAAATCAACGATGGTCTCTTATGCTTGGCTTGCTAAACGTCTCCACATGGGTATCCCTCGCTCTCTCGGCACTCTCCTCCACCGCGCTAAACAAATGGAACAAGATGACCCTAAAACTAAAGCTTGGATCATTAAAATTAGCTCTGATTCCCCTTCTCTCTAACTTGAGCTTCTCTCCCTACTTTCTGGAACATTTGGGGTCAGTTGAAAAATTGAAACACAGAAAATTATTTTCTATTTGCGATCTGACCCTTGTTTCAGGATTGTCATAAATAGCTTGTCAGGAAACTAAGAGAAGCCTAATTAGCCAATGTAGTCAGCGGGTCACCCTGCTGGAAAATTTAACGAATAAGACCACTATGGCACAAAGTTATTCACAGCGTGTGTTTGAGAGCGTCAAAGCTAAGAACGCTCACGAACCAGAATTCCTTCAGGCTGTTCAAGAAGTCCTGAACACAATTGAACCCGTACTTTCAGCTCAGCCTAAGTACGAAGCAAACGCTATCTTGGAACGCATCGTTGAACCAGAACGCACGATCTTGTTCCGTGTGCCGTGGATCGACGACCAAGGTAAGGTCCAGATCAACCGTGGCTACCGCGTTGAATTCAACAGCGCTATCGGGCCATACAAGGGTGGTATCCGTTTCCATCCTAGCGTTAACCTCGGCATCCTTAAGTTCCTCGGCTTCGAACAGGTCTTCAAGAACTCTTTGACCACGTTGCCTATGGGCGGCGGTAAGGGTGGTTCTGACTTCGATCCTAAGGGCAAGAGCGACAATGAAGTGATGCGCTTCTGCCAAAGCTTCATGACGGAACTCTCCCGCCACATCGGCGCTAACACGGACGTTCCTGCTGGTGACATCGGTGTCGGTGGCCGCGAAATCGGTTACATGTTCGGTCAGTACAAGAGACTCCGTAACGAATTCACGGGCGTTCTCACTGGTAAGGCTCTCAACTGGGGTGGTTCTTTGATCCGTCCTGAAGCTACCGGTTACGGCTGCGTCTACTTCGCTCAAAACATGCTCGCTACCAAGGGCGGCGACCTCGAAGGCAAGGTCTGCTTGGTCTCCGGTTCTGGTAACGTTGCTCAGTACACGGTCGAAAAATTGAACCAATTGGGTGCTAAGCCTGTCACCATGTCTGACTCCAATGGCTACATCTACGACCCAGATGGTATCGATCCTGAAAAGTTGGCTTGGGTCATGGAACTCAAGAACACTCGCCGTGGCCGTATCGCTGAATACGTCAAGCAGTTCACCAAGGCTCAGTACTTCGAAGGTCAACGCCCATGGAGCGTTCCTTGCGACTGCGCTTTCCCATCCGCTACGCAAAACGAAATCAACGGCGACGAAGCTCGCACCCTCATCAAGAACGGTTGTACGCTCGTTGCTGAAGGCGCTAACATGCCTACCACCCTTGAAGGTATCAACGTCTACCTCGACGCTAAGATCCTCTACGGTCCTGCTAAGGCTGCTAACGCCGGTGGTGTTGCTACCTCTGGTCTCGAAATGTCTCAGAACAGCATGCGCCTCGCTTGGACTCGTGAAGAAGTTGACGCTAAGCTCAACGCTATCATGAAGAACATCCACGACAATGCCCTGACCCACGCTCAGGAATACGGCAATGATAAGTCCTTCACCAACTACGTGATCGGCGCTAACATCGCTGGCTTTGTCAAGGTCGCTGATTCCATGATCGACCAAGGCGTTTGCTAATTTAAAGCCCATCTCTTATGGCCAACGGGACATCCTTCGGGGTGTCCCGTTTTTTTGTCTCCTTTGAAGTTCCCTTCCCTGGATCTACCAGGAGCCACTTCACTTGTCCGCTAGCTTCTCCGCTGCCTTGTCGGCCTCAAAGCGAACGATCACGCCGTATTTTTTCCAAGCCTTGGCAATGTCGCCCTCTAACTGCTTCCACGTCCTGGAATCAAGCAGGATCTCGGTCGGATTGGCATTCCCTCGCTGCACTTCTTGCAAGTACTTGCGCAGGTGTCTCCTCTCTCCGTGATCTTCTAACCGAGTAAAATAGGTGCTCACAATCACGGCGGCCGCTTCGTAGCGCAACCGTGTCTTTTCGTCGGCGCGCGGTGTCCCTTGTTGGGTCATCACGGCTTGTAAGGGGGGCAACGCGATGCTCCCTTTCCGTATGCTCCGTGGCAGTGTGTACGCCACGCGTTGAAGGTCGTCTTTGAACGATAAGGTCAGCTTGGTTCTGGGGAGCGCGTCTAAATAACAGGCCATCCCTTCGTTCAACCAGTAGGTCGATCCCAAGAACTGGAACACCCAATGGCTCACCATGTGCAGGGGCCGAACGCCGCTGAGCTCTTCGGGCTTCCCTTGGGCATTCCGCTTCAAAAAGATCATGAAGTACGTTTCTTCCACTTTCACCCGTTCTCGATGCTCGCCCCCCAACGCTTTCCATTCGTCGGGATCAAAGTAGATCCTCACGACGTAATGGGCCGGCGGATCTAGCGCCAATCTCAAGTTCATGGGCAGCGCCGCTAACACACTCAGGGACGATTCCATCGCCCCGGATAAGTACTCTAGCTCTTCGTTGGTCAACGCCTTGGGCGATTCCCATCGGAAATGCGGTGTCTCGTACACCACCAAGTCGGGCTGTTGCTGAACGAGCTTGGGCGCGACAGTAGAACTCCCCCCGGCAACGCGTGGCCACGGGGACATCCAATTCGTCGGGACGACCTGACTGCTCGCCGTCGGCTCCTGCGGTATCTCATTCGGATCGGGCGTCGGCAACACCTCTCCATCGGATAAGCGCCGTTCCCACTCGGCCACGTATTCTTCGTCCGATCCACTCAGCACGGGCCGAGGAATCGATACCACGCGCCCATCTTGCAACAGCAAATCAATCTCGCCTTCGCGTATCCCGGCCAACGCCCCTTCCAAGGTGATGCCGTTGTCGTTGGTCCATGTCCTCGCCCAACATGTCGACGCGTCGCCCCATAAGGCGAGCACTAGCACTGGGAGACATCGGAGGAACATGAGCAGAAAATAATCATGCTCATTCTAGCCCACTTTCTCCACTCTGCAACATTTTCTCTCACCGCCCCGCACTGAGCCAGGAGCGATCACAGAATCAAATCCACAAGGGACTGCTCGCCGGACACGGAGGCCAAGGCGTCGTCGGTAGCCAAGACGCTCACCGCATCGCGCAAAGTATCATCGCCCAAGGAAATGTAGGCGACGTCTAGGACGGTGGCTTCATCCACCTGCGCCAACAGTTCTTCTTCCTGCTGGGCGTTGATGTTCGTGTACACCAAAGACGTTATGCCGAGCATGGCCACAACGGCCGCGGCCATGGACATCCATCCGCGGTGCTGATGCCACCAGGATTCGCATGGCGTCGCTTCTTCCAAGCGACTCATCACGGAACGAGAAAAATCAGCCGGGGCAGATACACGAGTTGCTTGCCCGAGCATATTCCACAATTTCTGATCTTCTGAATTCATATTCATTAACGTACTTTCGCCTAATAAAACACCGTAACTCGTTCTGAGTTGCACGATTTTTTCATTTTTACCGTTTCGGCTCTTTGACGTTGAGTTTTCGCTTGAGCCTCACCCCTGTGATAATCAGAGGAATGCCCCCCATCAGGAAGAGCACGATGGCGTCTTTCCATAAGGTCGGGATGCTCCCTTGGTCGGCACTGTAATCGGGATCGTCGGGCTTCTTCCCATCCCCCAATCCGGGGATGGGCTGGTTCCTGGCGAGGAAAATCGTGGGCTTGTCGGTCGTTTCTCGACTCTGCCGCTGCGCTTCGGCGTATTCAAAAATCCCTAACACGCGGTCGTTGACGAAGTAGCTCACCATGGTGTCTCCCTTCACTTTTTCGAGCCGCGCCAACAGGAAGTCCATGCTTTCTTCGCTGCGTGGCCCGATGCTCGTGGAGCGCCGTCTAATGTCTCGCAGGGATTGCTTGGCTTCTTCGGAGGAGGTCGCTTCCAAGGAGGACACGGCGGTCAGCCCACGCAACAAGCGTCTCATCTGGTCGCGTTCGTCTTGCGTCAAATTCCCGGGCTTGTTCTTCAGCTCGTCCACGGGTTTCTGGATCTTTTCGCGTTCTTGTTCCCAGATGTTGTTGGTCGCCGAATCCACCACGTACATCTCGTACGAATATCGCAACGGACAGAATTCGGCCACCACGGGAACGCGCCCGGGCTTGAGTCGCCCGGAGGCGTCGGTGCGGTGTACGGACCACGGGATGAATTGGTTCATCTCTTGGAACGGGATCATGGCGCCGGCCAACAGCACTTGCGGCACCAGAATGAGCGGCACCAGGTTCAACGCCACGCGCTCGGTCTTCGCAAACACGGACACCAACAGCGAGATGCTCACGCCCACAAAGGCGGTCAGCGTCATGATCCACCAATACGAGGCTAACATCTCGTCGATCTGCAAAATCGCGTTGCCCACAATCAAATACAACAGCGACTGGAAGGACGCCAGGAAGGTGAGCACCAGGGCTTTCGCCATGATGTACCCAGTCACAAACACGCGGTAGTTGCTCTCGCGCCGTAACAAGGCCCTGTCTTTCAAAACTTCACTGGCCGCCCCGGTCAGCCCAAAGAACATGGCCACCACGGCGGATAAAAAGAGGTAGGGCGGAATGTGCAGCGCGGTCTTGAAGGTGTATTCGGGCGAACTCGAGGCGCGCAGGGTGATGGCGATCAAAAAGGCCAACACGGGGGCCTCGAGCAGGGTCGTGTACAGCCCCATCTTGCTTCGCACGCGCCCCAGGAAGGTGCGGGTCACCCACAGGCGGAATAGCACCCACAGCTGCAGGAGTTTCCGCTTCGGCTGTGGCGGAATCACGTCGTTGGACCCCACCAGGGTGCGTGGCGCACCCAGTGCCAAATCGGTCCCGTAGGAGTTGCGGAAGCGGAAGCCTTCGAAGCGTTCCTGCCACAGGCGTGGGTGCTGCAGTCGGCGCCCGTCGTACCACCGCTGGGGCGCTTCGAGCACTTCGAACACGTAGTCGGCCCCGCCCGATTTCAAACTGGCTTCGGAGACGACAATCCCCATGTCGGAGGCCGCTTTCCGGAAGTAGTGCAGCATGTCCCGGGGCGTCCCCCAAAAGGCCATCTGTCCGCCGTGATCCAGCACCAGCACTTTGTCGAAGCGGTTGAGGATGCTCGTGCTCGGCCGGTGCATGGTCGCTATGACGATCTTGTCTTTCTTCAATCGCTCCAGGGTTTCCACCACTTTGTAGGCGTCGCTCGATGACAGCCCGCTGATGGGCTCGTCCAACAGGAAGACGTCGGCCACACCTGCCAAGTCCAAGCCCAGGTTCAGTCGCGTTCGTTCCCCGTCGGAGATGACGCGTTCGTGCGGTCCGCCCACGCGCCGTGACGCAATGTTGTTGAGCCCTAGGAATTTCAGGGTGGCGTTCACGCGTCTCATCCTTTCGGAGCGTTGCAGTCGTGGCCGCCTAATGACGGTCGCCTGGGCGATGTGCTCGGACACGGTCATGGCCGCATCGAGAATGTCTTCTCTCGGAATGTAGGCGATGTAGGGACGCAGCCGATCGGGTTGATCGTACAGGAGCTGGTCGTTGTACCGTACGCGTCCGCGCGTGGGTAACAAATGCCCGGCCAAGATGGATAAAAGCGTGCTTTTCCCTGACCCACTCGGCCCCAGAATGCAGGCGATCTCGCCTCGTTTCAGATCGAAGTCGATGTTGTCGACGACGCGCCCGGCTCGCAAGAAGTCTTTGGTGATACTCTCCACCGTCAGGGAGCGGATGGCGTTGTATTCTTCGTCCAACACCCCCGACTCAAAGTTGCATCGCAAGCACTGGTAGGCGTTGAGCCGTATGACGTCGCCGTCTTTGAGCTCCATGCTCTCTCTCACAATCCGGTTGTTCACCAAAATGTGGATGTGCTCTTCGATGACGTTCAGGGTCCCGGAGTTCGTTTCACTGGAGAAGAAGACGTCAAACACAACCCCTGGCGCTAACCCTGGCGTCAACAGCAGGTCGCCCTTGCGTGCCTTTTCGGGCAGGTTGGTCACGCGCACCCGTCGTGTCTCGGGATCAAGTTGGAATTGTTTACCAATATCTGAAACAGCTGTTTTAATCTGATTTAAAGTAAATGGACCTTCTCCATTAACTGTAAATATATCATGATAGGTCATTTCTACCCGCTCATTGGGCTTCAGACTCTTATCATGTAACATAAAAACAACATCAGATCGCAATAATTCAACACTACAGCGCAATCCGATGTTTACTCTAAATAAGCTATTCCTATTGCGGGCTCGGGTGATCTGCAAGCTCCCCGATTCCAAAAACATGTAGTAGGTCTCCCCCTTGCCGGTTCGCTTGGCTTCCATGATGAAGGAGAAGTCTTCGTAACTCAGTGTCCCTGAGGGCAACAGAATGACTTGCCCCGTGGTCAGGGGGGTGGTCGCTCCGGGCTTTAATAAGCGCCCGCGCACGGTGAACGGTTTGCTTCCGTCGTTGATGACTAACACCAATCGCGAACAGCGGATGAGTCGGAAGCTAATCCCTTTGTCTTTCTCGGATAAGGTGACTTCGTGCTCTTGCTCGGCCGTCGCAAAACTGACGCTGAACGCCGGGTCGACGGCTTCGGTTCCTGGCACGGTCAACAGCCGTATCAGTTCGGGCGCCGCCCCGGGCAATTCCAACCCCAGGGTCACGCGATCAAACAGTTCGTCGCTCAGCCCTGTCTCGGAGGCGTTGAGCAGCAAGGACAGCACTTCGATGGCCATGGCCATGCGCTCGGCTTCGTCTCGCCCGGCCGCCGCGGCCAAGAGCACTTCGTCGATGGTGTAGGACGCCCCTAAGGAGGTCTCGAATCGGTCGGCCAACCAGGAGTGCTCTACTTCGGGGAAGGTGTAGCGCAAAATGTCCAACGCGGCGTCGGCATCTTTGACGCTCATAGGCTGTTTCTGCGCAATGATCGTCGCAAACAAATCCACCACGGTCCCGGCCTCGTGCTTCATGGATCCATCATCCCGCCTCATCCACGGCATGTGGGCGGCCAACAGCCTCTGTAAGCGCAGTCTCAGGTGCCCGATTTTCTTCTGTATGTTCTGAGTCAGTCGCATCATGGGTTGGTTATGCTTAATTTACAATGATGAATCCTTGCTGTTTTTACTATGTACTAAAGGAATGGACAAGATCTGAAACATGCCCTTTGTGATCAGATGTCAAAAAAATTCAACCTTTCTCTTGATTTATCCGAGGACTAAAGGTAGTTAATGAAGCCTAGCGATCCACTACGCTTCGCTACCTGTTTAACATATACTTACTTTCTATTATGGACTTTCAAGTATCCGTTCTTTGCGACTTTGCAGCTGATTATCAAGGCAAGCTCTGTGTACAAGGTGCTTTTGACACCCTCTTCGTTCGCAGCTTCCCTGCTGTTCATCCTTCCTGCGCTTTGGCTCTCCGCGTCGTTTTGACCCCTGAAGACGCTGGCGATCACAAGCTCAGCATCAACATCGTTGACAGCGAAGGTGAATCCCTTGACAAGGCTCACATGCCAATCAACGGTGACCTCCATGTTCAGCTCCCTGAAGGCGCTGCTTTCTTCACCCGTAACCTTATCATGAACTTCCAAGGCCTTACCTTCTCTAAGGCTGGTAACTACGCTGTTGAAGTTTCCCTCGACGAACAACCTGCTGTTAAGGTTCCTCTTCGCGTTGTCGAAGTTCCTCAACAACAACCTGCTCAGAACTAATCTTCTGAACTTCGTTTGATTTCTTGTTTTCCTAAAGCTGTCAGTCTCCCCGAGGCTGACAGCTTTTCTTGTCCTATCCGGAGCATCAAGATTGTCATCATTTCCCCAAAATGATATCCTGTCTCTGAATGCAACAGACTTTTTACCAGCGCGCGATCATCACGGGAGCTTCTTCGGGATTCGGTGAAGAATTTGCCTGTCAATTGGCGACCACGGTCGATGAGTTAGTCCTGATCGCTCGTAGCCAAGATAAACTGAAGGCTGTCGCTGAAAGAGTCCGCCAAATCCATCCCCTCATCCAGGTCTCTATCTTTGCCGGCGACTTGACGGATCCTAATTTCCTCATCCCTCTCATCGATTCTCTCCTGGCTCTCCCCGCCGCTTCCACTCTCCTCGTCAATAACGCTGGCATGGGCGATTACGGCGATGTCGCTTCCGCTGATTGGGATAAACTGGACACCATGCTTGTCCTCAATGTCTTCTCGCTCACAAAGCTCACCCACGCTCTTCTCGAACCTCTCTGCCGTTTCGGTGGCGGTATCATCAATGTCAGCTCGCTAGCCTCGGCTCTGCCTATCCCTGACTTTGCCGTCTATGCCGCTTCGAAGTCTTATGTCCTTTCCTTCTCGGAGGCTCTCCGTCTGGAACTCAAGGACGAAAAGGTCAATGTCCTGGCGGTCTGCCCTGGCCCTGTCGCTACGGGCTT
Organism: uncultured Akkermansia sp.; assembly: GCA_964400645.1. Taxonomy (GTDB): domain Bacteria; phylum Verrucomicrobiota; class Verrucomicrobiia; order Verrucomicrobiales; family Akkermansiaceae; genus Akkermansia. Next base: position 11,686 of record CAYNVM010000037.1, read on the forward strand.
CGGCGCGGTCGCTCGTCGCACCCAGGAACCTTCCGAACCCATGTGGTGGCAGGATCTCTTGGAAACGACCACGGATTGCGTGGTGCGCGAGTCTCTGCAGGCCATGGCCGCTGGCAAGGCGCGTGTCTACCCGGGCTCTCGTGTCAAGTGGGCCGCCCGTCTCCTCTCGCTGGTCCCTGCTCCTCTCATCCGTTTCATCATGAGCTACCGCCCCAGACGTGTGGACTCTCCTGTCCAGTTGGCGGAGGACCTCGATGATGTCCCCTCTCCTGCCTCGGAGAAGGAGGACGAGAACTAACCCCTGATTCATATGGCAAAGCGTAAGCGACTCAAGTCTCTCTCTCTGGCTCCTTGGGAACGGTACCTTCTCTTGGGTTGCCTGGCTGTTGCCTGTATCTCGCTGATCACGCCGTTCCCGGCTCAGCTCATCCGTGCCGTCCGTGGCATCCCGGAACCCGCTGAAGCCCAGCCGTCCAACACTTCGGAGGCCACGCCCTCCTCGCCTGTCGCTTCCCAACAGCCCGTCGCTCAGCTCCCAGCCGAGTCCCCTCAGGTGGATCCCCAACCCGAAACGCCTCCGCCCCCGGCCCCAACGGATCTCTCTACGCCCTGGACGATGGAACGCACGGCCTCTGTCCCTGCGGTGCGCTATCCTCCGTTCCCCCCAGTCATCCCGAACCGTGTCCCTACTGGCGATTTCCAGGACGTCCGTGAGCTCGCCCGGGGCATCTCGCTGGAGGTCAATTCGAACTTCACTCAAGGCCCTCCGGCCTCGGTCTGCCGCAAGCAGCTCAATAATTACCGTGCCACCTTCACGATCAATGTGACGGTCCCCGAAGCCGCCACGCAGGTCGCCCAACTGGATAACCCTTATCTCGATCGCATGTTGCCGGGCCTCAAGCTCATGTTTGAGGGCGCTAAGGTCTCTCCGTTCTATCAGCAACTCTACGCCAGAAAGGAAACGGAAATCCGCAAGAAGCTCACTTCGCTCGGCAAAATCCTGGATCGCCACAATTTCTATGACACGGACACCATTCTGGAACTGAAGCACCCTCAAACGGGTCGCAAGGTCCTGTGGCTCCAAAGTGAAATGGATGTCGTCTCGGATGGCTCGGATGGCGACCGACTCCCCACGATGTCGGATAAAATCGTCAACAGTGCCAATTACCAACCTAGCACGTCGTACCGTTGGAAGAAGGCCACCACCAAGCCGAACCCTCTCCTCGCCAACTGGGAAAAGCGCCTGAAGAACATGCGCGCCTTGCAGGCCAAGGCCACCGGCGCCAAGCGCACCGAGTACACTAATGAGATCTCGCACATCCAAAATGTCATCGCTGAACTGAAGAGCTCGAGCTTCCTCATCGGCGAATATGATCCCTTCATCGTGGTCCCCTTGGGCATTGTCAATCAGTCCTCGGAGTTCTCCCCAAAAATGGGCGACTTCGTCATTGTCATTGTTGAGGATCGTCTCTTCCCGGCCATCGTCGGTGATGCCGGCCCTCGTTACAAAACGGGCGAGGGCTCGCTCCGCCTCGCCAAGGAAATCAACCCCAAGGCCACCTCGTATGCTCGCCCAGTCTCTGACCTCAAGGTGAGCTATGTCATCTTCCCGGGCTCGGCCAGTGCGGTGAAGGGTCCCCCCGATTACGCTCTGTGGGAACAAACCTGCTACCAACTCCTGGACGAAATCGGTGGCTTGTCGCCAGAGTTCCAACTCCACCACTGGGACGATTTGCTCGCTCCTAAACCGGAGCCTACGCCCTCTGCCGCTGATCCTCTGGCCCCTGAAATCACCTCGCCGGACTCCTCCCCGGACAAGCCTTCTTCGGCTGACGATAAGCTAGCTTCTCCAACCGCTCCTGTGGCTTCCGAGAAGTCTGACAAGTCTGATAAACCGGACAAACCGGCCGCCGCTCCCTCCAAGCCGGAGCCCTCAAAAGCAACGGCTTCCTCCAAGCCAAAACCAACGGCCAAGCCTGCTCATAAACCAGCCGCTAAGCCCGCCACAAAGAAAAAGAAGTAAGCTTACTCAGTGCCACGCAACGCAAAGAGCATGGCCTCCATCAAAAGAGCCCGAACTTGCCCGTGGCTGATCTTCAGCTTCTTCCCCGTCTGATAGGCCGCTATCACGCCCTCTGCGCCTGCTGCATCGATCAAATCCAGGGTCGCCAGTCCCATTCTCGCCGGCAAATATGAGGAAAATCTCAGCCGCCATCCCCGCAACGCCCGGGCATACCGCAACCCGTCTTCTAAGTCGTGCCGAGCCTCGTCCAACCACGACGGCATCTCAGCAGGATCCACATAAAACCGCCCCCGCGCCTGGTCTTCGCCCATATCTCGCAAGATGTTGACCAACTGAAGTCCGCACCCATAGCGCACACCCCACGTCAACATCTGGGGCGGCGAACAAATCGCAAAATCCTCCCCTTGGTGCAGAAACCCCAGTTTCGTCCAAAACTCGCCCACGCACCCTGCCACCTGGTAGGTGTACAACCGTGTCAACTCTGGCGTCACCCGACTCTCCTCGCCTTCCTGAAAATAAGACAAATCCCACGTCTGCCCGGCCATAATCGTCCCCAACACCTCGCCAATCAACCCTCGGTCCCCCTCCGGCAGCGAACAATAGGACGCCCAACACGCCCCCATCTGCTCCAACAACCAGCGCTCCCCTGCTATCTCCTGCGCAGGCGCCAACCGCAACGCCAACGCACACAACTCATCCGCCCTCCCATCCCCAGCCAATGCCCCGCGCAACTGATCAAAAAAAAGAGTCTTCTCCCCCAAAGGCGCCTTCCCCGTATCTGCCACACTATCCGTCGCCCGTGCCAACAAATAAGCTGTCCCAATCGCCGGCCTCATCCACCCTGGCAAAAAACTCATGCTCAAATAAAACGACCGCGACACCGCCTTGAGCAACTGATCATCGAAACTCATCACCCCCCACCCTATCACCCACCCCACCCAAAATCGAGCACTATCCACAACCAA
>CAYNVM010000038.1:0-14556 GCA_964400645.1 uncultured Akkermansia sp.
TCCTGCTACTACGTCATTGTCATTCTAGAGACTTTGTCGTTATCTATTGGCAACACCACATTTCATTATGGCATCGAGTTCTCCCATTGAAATCATGGCTCCTGCAGGGTCATTTGAATCATTATCAGCCGCCCTTCAATCTGGTGCCGATTCTATCTACTTTGGAGTTGGGACTCTCAACATGCGATCACGAGCCACCGTCAATTTCCAGGAATCAGATCTGGAGGAAATTGTCAGAAGATGTCGGGAACATGGTGCCAAATCTTATCTCACCCTAAATATCATCGTCTACGATGATGAATTAGAGGCCGTTCAAGCTCTCTGTGACCGGGCGCTCAAAGCAGGAGTAGATGCGGTCATTGCCTCTGATATTTCTGTCATTGAGTATGCTCATCGCATTGGTTTGCCTGTTCACATTTCCGTACAAGCTAATGTGTGCAACATGGCGGCCGTCCGCTTCTATGCTCAGTTCGCAGAAGTTGTTGTTCTGGCCAGAGAACTCACTCTAAAGCAAATCCGTCACATCACAGAAGGAATCAAGCAAGAGCACATATTGGGAGCCACAGGAGAATTGATGAGAGTCGAGCTCTTCGCCCATGGAGCCCTTTGCGTTGCCATCTCAGGCAAGTGCCAGATGAGTCTTGCCGCCTACAATTCATCCGCTCAACGTGGAGCTTGTTTCCAAAATTGCCGACGTGCCTACCGAGTCATTGACGAGGAATCTGGCAACGAAATGGTTATTGATAATAAATACGTCATGTCTCCTAAGGATATCTGCACTATTGGCGTTATTGACCAACTGTTAGATGCAGGTGTATCCGTCTTCAAACTTGAAGGGAGAGGTCGTTCTTCCGATTACGTGGCTACCGTTACGTCGGTCTACAAAGAAGCTGTCAAGGCTTGCCAAGATGGAACCTATACTCCTGAGAAGATCTCATCATGGACAGACAGACTACGTCGAGTTTTCAACCGAGGTTTCTGGGAAGGTGGCTACTATCTCGGGAAGCCATGGGGAGAATGGAGTGGGACCTCTGTCAATCGAGCACTCGTCCACAAAGTACATCTCGGCAAAGTGACGAATTTCTACAAGGACAAACAAATCGCTGTCATATCGCTTGAAGCAGGCTCCTTTGAGTTGGGACAAACATTACTTGTTACAGGCCCAACAACTGGGGCTGTTGAATGGACTCCTCAAGAATTCAGAAAAGAATCAGAATCAGGAGAGATCACGCCCGTCACACATGCAGATAAAACTGATAGCATCTACGTCGTTGCTCCCAATCGATTGCGCCGTAATGATAAAGTCTATCTGTTGAGATCCAAAACCCTAGAGGACTAACCTGCTCCTCACCCTCTTAGGATTTCGCCTTGATTTTTGAGCTAGGCTCGCTAGATTTAAACCACCCAAACACCCAATGTTTGGGGAAATTCACCCTACAAGTTATGCGCAGCGATCGAGTTAAAGCCGGTTTTGAACATGCCCCACACCGAAGCCTCATGCGGGCAACAGGAATGACGGACGAAGACATCAAGAAGCCATTCATTGCCATTTGTAACTCTTTTAATGAGGTAATTCCTGGTCACGTTCACTTGAATAAGGTGGCAGAGCTGATCAAAGAAGAAGTTCGTAAGGCAGGAGGCACCCCTATTGAATTCAACCTGATTGGGGTCTGTGATGGGATCGCCATGGGACACCAAGGGATGAAGTTTTCACTCGCTAGTCGTGAACTTATTGCTGATAGCGTGGAAACCATGATTTCAGCACATGGCTTTGACGCCATGATCTGTATTCCCAACTGCGACAAGATTGTACCTGGAATGATCATGGGTGCCTTGCGTTGCAACATCCCGACGATCTTCTGCAGTGGTGGTCCCATGAAGGCAGGTCGCGATGCTGACGGCAACGTCCTTGACCTAAACAGCGTTTTTGAAGCAGTGGCTCAGTACAAGAATGGAGCCATTACGGAAGAACAGTTACATCAGAAAGAATGCCTTGCTTGCCCAGGAGCAGGTTCCTGCTCAGGGATGTTCACGGCTAATTCGATGAACTGCCTGAGCGAAGTCATTGGTTTGGCTCTTCCTGGCAATGGTACGCTTTTGGCTCTGTCTGAAGAACGTAAGGAATTCTGGAGAGCATCTGCCCGTCGAGCTGTCGAGATGGCAAAAGCTAATGGACCTTTACCACGTGATATCGTCACATTGGAATCCATCGATAACGCATTCACGATTGATATGGCCATGGGCGGTAGTTCCAACACCGTTCTCCATACCCTGGCCATTGCCAATGAAGCAGGCGTTAACTACGACCTTAATCGCATCAACGACATTTCTAAGCGCACGCCTAACATCTGCAAGGTAGCACCATCCTCACGTTTCCACATGGAAGACGTCCTCAAGGCTGGTGGAATCAGTGCCATCATCCATGAGATCTCAAAGATTCCAGGAGCATTGCATACCGATTGTCTTACTGTCAGTGGTAAGACGATTGGAGAACAAACCGCTAATGCTCAGATCTCTGATGAAGCAGTCATTCACCCACTTGAAAATGCTTATACGAAGGATGGGGGACTTGCAGTTCTCTTCGGCAATCTTGCTCAAGACGGAGCTGTCGTGAAGTCTGCTGGCGTGCTTCCCGAAATGAAGTCATTCAAGGGCGAAGCGATCATCTTTGAATCACAAGAAGATGCTTGCGAAGGCATTCTTGCAGGCAAGGTCCATGCAGGTCACGTTGTCGTCATTCGAAATGAAGGTCCAAAGGGTGGGCCAGGAATGCAAGAAATGTTGGCTCCTACCTCATACATTATGGGACAAGGGTTAGGATCCTCTGTAGCCCTCATCACTGATGGCCGATTCTCAGGAGCAACTCACGGTGCATGCATCGGGCACGTATCTCCAGAAGCAGCAGAAGGTGGTGCCATCGGATTACTGCGCGATGGAGATATTATTGAATACTCTATTCCTGAACGCTTCCTCAAAGTCCATCTGACTGACGAGGAACTTGCAGCACGTCGTGCTGAATGGAAACCTACGTACAATGCAGTTTCCTCCTCTTGGCTCAATCGTTACCGGAAATTGGCAACGAATGCTAGCAAGGGTGCTATCCTCGATAAGAACTAAACGTTCTCATTACTCTTTATGTCTCAGGCGAACCAATGTGACGTTGGTTCGCCTCTTTTTATCTTCAGGCTCAGGTCTACGCCTTATGAGAGAATAAATCAGGGGAGAATGCTCCTAAACTACGGAGATTTACACTTGAAACACAAGATGATCTACCCCAAGTTATGAACGGCGTCAGCGCGGCAACAACTTAGAACGTTCGATGAGTAATCACAACAACCCAATCGTCAATTATTTCTCAGAATTCAAGATTCTGAAGACTGCCTCAAAGGACTTCTGGCTCACCAACGGAATCAACTTTTTTGAAGGTCTTGCCTATTTTGCGATGATTAACGTCATCACGCTTTACCTCACTCAAAACTGTGGGTTTAGCGATTACGATTCAGGGAAATGGGTGAGTATTTTCACGCTCTATGTCACAGCTTTCGTGTTCGCAATTGGCTCAATTTGCGACATCATTGGCATTAAGAAATCCTTTTATCTGGGGATTTCTCTGCTGTGTATCTCGAGATTAGGTATTGGTTGGGGATCAACCTTAGTTCAAGGCGATGCCGCTACCTTATGGAATGATTTAGGGTTAGGTAAGCTAATGGAAACTATAGGGGTTAGCTATACTCCTACTTTTTCGATGAAGCAGTTGGTGATCATGGTGAGCATACTGATTATGTCACTAGGTACCGCCTTCATTTCTCCTGTTACCCAAACAGCACTTCGACGCTTTACCACAAAGGACAACCGAGCAACAGGGTTCAACCTGTACTACCTCTTCATGAACATCAGCGCCATCATTGCTACGGCCTTTGTTATTGATGGTGCTAGAAAATGGCTTGGCCCCACGGTCGGCAACTACTGGATCATGAACTTCGCCTTCTTCATGACCATTGGTTCCCTTCTCTGTACGGCGTTCATCAATGAAAACAACTATGAAGACGAAGATGAACGCATAACTGAAGGTGCCAATCAACGACGCCCTCTGGCCATATTCATGGAAGTTTGGAAAGAACGTCCTTTCCAAAAGCTCGTTGCGTTCCTCCTTCTCACCATGGGCGTTCGACTGGTCTTCACGCTCCAGTTCCTCGTCATGCCGAAGTACTACACGCGAGTCCTCTACGAGGATTTCGAGCTAGGCTTCGCCAACAGCATTAACCCCATTATTATTGTTCTAGGGCTCATTATCATCATCCCTGTCATTAATAAATATTCGACGATGAAGCTCATGATGTGGGGGATGCTTATCTCTGCCCTCTCTCTTTGCTTCATGGTCTTGCCCATTGAATGGTTCCTCGCTCTGCCCTGGATTCATACTATGTCTGAGGCCTTTGTGTTCGTCATCTTCACGCAAATCATCATGTTTGCTTTTGGCGAACTTCTGTTCAGCCCTCGCTTCACAGAATACGTTGCCTCAGTCGCTCCCAAAGACAAGGTTGCCTCTTACATGGCTCTCTCAGCCTTGCCTATGTTCATAGCTAAACCTATTAATGGCTTCCTTAGTGGCCTTCTCGTATCCATTTTCTGTTACGAAGGTATCCGTGCTAAGATTGATACTGGCAACATTGATTACGGAGATTCTCCTCAATTCATGTGGGCTATTTACTTTGTCTTTGCTCTACTCAGCCCACTATTCATCATGGCATTTAAGAAATGGCTCACTGTTAACACGGGGACCACACCCACGGAAGCTGACGATGAAGAAGCTGTTTCAGCCGCGGCAAAGATTGAATCTCCTGAAGAGCAACAAGCGGAGTCCATCGTCAATCTCATTCCAGAGAACAACTCTAATAACTAACTTTCTCTACTTCCATGTCTGAAACACCTTCTGAAACTGGACACAAGAGCCACCATATTCTCTTTGATGGACTCATTTTGATTATTTCCAGTACTCTATTCGTTTGGGCTGTTGATTACGTCTTTAACCAGTTTAAAGACTCAGAAAATGAAGGCAACCCACTCACAACAGCCATAGTTCAGGCTTCGACCGGATCAACTGAAGAGCTTCAGCCTTACATTGCAGGCAATTTAGAGAAGAAAGATCTCCATGGAGACACGCCTCTCATGATGGCTTGCTACGTCAATTTCTTTGATCACAACAAGACTGAAGAGCAAGATAAGGTTCGCGCTCCCCTCGTTAGCTATCTCTTAGAACAGGGGGCTACTGCTGATGAAAAAGACAAAGATGGTTGGACCGCTTTGTTCTGGGCCAGTTGGAGTGGAATGACTGATACGGCTAAAGTTCTCGTCAATGCTGGGAGTGACATCAACCTTGCTGACCGTCTTGGGAATACTCCGCTCATGATTGCTGCCCAACGAGGTAACCCTGAAATTGTCCGTCTCTTCTTGGATCATCAGGCTAAGGTATCTCAAGCCAACAGCGCTGGGAAAACAGCGCTAGATCTAGCCAAACAGGAAAAAGATCGCTTTGCAGCAACCCTTGGTTCTAGTGATAGAGAACGTGCTCTGACTGGTAAGCTTTGGGACAATGCGTCTGTTGCCGCCCAACACACCGTTCGCCTAGTTCAAGCAGTCGAGCTTCTAGAAGCTAGCCTCGCCACCAAATAATACGGTGGCGAGAAAAAGAGGACGTCATCAATCAGAGACAGTCCTCTTAAGCAAGGGCTTCCTCAGTACGAGGGAGCAAAATAACCGATACACGCCCTAGCTGAGGTAACTCTGCGTGTAATTCTTTCTCATATTTCACGGCCAGATTGTGGCTATCGTGAACATTAAGTGAGCCAGGAACCAAGCCATAGACCGTGAGCGTCGGCGCATGTCCAATATCGTCTATATGGATATCCTGGATCTCTTTGACCTCTTCATAATGGGCAGAAAGACGATCGACAGTTGCTATAACATCACGATTTGACAAGGGGCCTTGTTTGTCCTGAGAACTCCATGCTCGTTTGTCAGGTTCAATCCGTGTTATCACTCGCTTCACTCCCAATGAATCCTTCAGATCATTTTCAAATTCAACAACACGAGAATAAGCACTCTGAAGGGACTCATCTGGGGGCATTTCAACATCCATAAATAGGATTTTTTCGTGTGTCTCTGTCGTTGATTCACTAAAGCCGTGAATATAGACGTGGTGTCTCACAGCAATAGAGTGAGCAACCGCATCGGCAGATAACTGAACTGGCACCGATAAAGGTTCAACGTGTACGAAGACATCCGCTTGTGGAATAACCTTCAGGACAATGTTCTCCACTAACTCTGTTACCATGTGAGCGTCATCAACGTGAAGCTCAGGAGGAGTTCCAATAGTCATCTCGACATACGATTTGGAACCAACGTCCCGCAATCTCAAACTCAATACAGGATATTCAGGTGCTTCCTGTTGCATAGCATCCTGTATTTGTTTTTTCTGTTCCATCGATCCTCCATCCAACAATGAATGGATAGCTCGCTTGGACAATCCAAAGGCCACGAATAATACAATACCTGCCACAAAAATACCTGCAATGGCATCGGCCTTAATCAGCAATACTCTGAATCTGCAATCAGGTTCAATCCATTGTGCGAGCCACACACAGATCAACCCCAACAGAACAACGGCAGACGACCAGATGTCGGTCGAGAAATGCATTGCATCAGCCTCTAAAGCCTGACTCTTATGTTCCTTGGCCACTCGTCGGAGCATCGCAGCCCGATTAACATCGACAAGTAACGATATCAAGACCACTGCAAAAGCCCACCATGTCAACTCAGGCCCACGGCCAGAGCCCGATAGACGCTCCCAGGCTTCCCAGACAATCCATATGCTAGTCAAAAGCAAGAGAGCCGTCTCAGCGAGAGCTGAGAGGTTCTCTGCTTTTTCATGCCCATACTGATGGTCATCATCAGCGGGGCGCGCTGCCACCTTAACTGCATAAAAGGTCATGGCGGCAGCGCAAAAATCAAGAGCACTGTGGAGAGCTTCCGAGAGAATACCTAAACTGTTTGTCGACCAACCTGCCCATATTTTGATACCAGTCAGCAAGACTGACCAAAAAATAGAAGATATGGCGGCTTTAGCCTTCTCCCGATTCGCAGTCTCCTCAGTTACGCTACTCATTTCTTCAACAAGTCGCGGATCTCTTCAAGAAGGACAACCTCATCAGACTTTTCTGGTGCAGGAGCGGGCTTCTCTTCTTCCTTCAAGCGAGCCTTGATCAAAATCTTCAGCATAACAAAGATGGCCAGAGCAATGATGAAGAAGTCAATCACAGCCTGCAAGAATGAGCCATAACCGATCGACAGTTCAGTGATCTTGTTGGCTTCATCAGCAGCTCTGATGATCCACTTGTCTTGCGTCAAATCCAAACCACCCGTCAATAACCCAATGAGAGGAGTAATGACGTCAGCTACAAGAGAATTGACGATCTTACCGAAAGCACCGCCTATGACAACGGCAACTGCGAGATCAACGACATTGCCCTTCATAGCAAATGCCTTGAATTCATCGATAAATTTCTTAGGTGTTCCAGAATTAACCATAGCAGTAGTATTGGTTTCCAACCTTCCTACCAAGCCGTTAGCCGTTAGTCAACTTACAATAAAAATTCGTGTCCTATTGGGTCATCGAGAATCTTCGGTAGAATTCGTCTTGATTCAGAGTGTCGCAAAGACTAAAAAAACGCATGGCGGAATTTACCACTGGTTTAAGTTTTGACGACGTACTTCTGCTTCCACGCAAAAGTGCTATTCTTCCTGGAGATGCTGACATCAGCTCTCGCCTTGTTGCGGGCTTCGATATGAAGATTCCCGTCCTCTCTGCCGCTATGGATACGGTTACCGAATCCGAACTCGCCATTGCTCTTGCTCGCGAAGGTGGCCTCGGGGTTATTCACCGCAACAATCCTATTGATATTCAAGCTGCCATGGTTTCGAAGGTGAAGCGTTTTGAAAACGCTGTCATTCCAAAGCCATTTACTGTTTCCAAAGATATGACCCTTGCTCAAGTCCAACGTATCATGGACGAGCATGGTTTCTCAGGTTTCCCAGTTGTTGACGCTGATAACAGATTGCAGGGCATCATCACGGGTCGTGACATGCGAGGCATTGACTCCTTTGAAACGACCATTGTTAACGACGTGATGACCCACCTTGACAAGCTTGTCACAGGTGCACCAACCACCACAATTGAGGAAGCTCGTAGCATCCTCTACAAAAACCGCATTGAAAAGTTGCCATTGGTTGACGCCAACGGTTGCTTGGCTGGCTTGATCACTGAAACAGACATTCAAAAGCGAGCCATGTTTGGTGATGCATCTAAGGATGCACACGGACACCTTCGTTGCGGTGCTGCTGTGGGTGTTGGCCCTGAATACTATGACCGTGCCCAAGCTCTTTTGGAAGCTGGTGCGGACGCTCTCTTCATTGATGCAGCAACAGGTCACACCACGCGAGTCATGGACGTGGTCAGCAAATTGCGCGAGTTAAGTGACAAGCCAGTTGTTGCTGGTAACGTGGTCACAGCTGAAGGCGCACAGGATCTCATTGATGCTGGCGTTCAAGCCATCAAGGTTGGCGTAGGACCTGGTTCTATCTGCACCACACGCATCATTTCTGGTGTTGGCATGCCTCAGTTCACTGCTATCCAACAGGTAGCTAGCGTAGCTCGTCCTGCAGGCGTTACCGTCATTGCAGACGGTGGCATTCGCTACTCTGGTGACGTAGTCAAGGCTTTGGCTATTGGTGCAGACTTAGTCATGTTGGGTGGTCTCTTGGCTGGTACTGAAGAAAGCCCAGGTAAGATGGTTCACTACCAAGGCCGTCACTTCAAACAATATCGTGGAATGGGCTCCATTGGTGCTATGCGTCGTGGTTCAGGCGACCGTTACGGTCAGAACAGCTCTGGCAAGCTCGTTGCAGAAGGTGTCGAAGCTCGCGTCCCATTCAAGGGAGCCTTGGCCGATGTCACCTTCCAACTCATGGGCGGCCTGAGATCTGGCATGGGTTATGTCGGTGCACACAACCTGGCAGAACTCCGCGAAAAAGCACGTTTTGTTCAGATCACATCTGGTGGTTTGAAGGAAAGCCATCCTCACGATATTCAGATCACTGAGGAACCCATCAATTACTCTTGCTAAATAACCTAGGAATTCAATCATGGACGACCGACATCTCGTAGCCGTCATTGATTTCGGTTCACAGTACACGCAGCTGATTGTGCGGCGTGTACGTGAACTTGGATTCAATGCCAAGTTGTACGCCCTTGAAGATCTGGATCAGATTCATGAACCAGGTGCTGTCATTCTTTCAGGTGGCCCTAAGAGCACCTCTGATGCTGATGCTCCAGACATTGATTACAATTGGCTCTGCTCACTGAATGTGCCTATTCTTGGCGTCTGCTATGGCATGCAACTCCTCAACATCAAGCATGGAGGAACTGTTAAGCCAAGCAACAAGCGTGAATACGGTCCCGCAGCACTCTGCCCCGTATCCTGCACTGGCCTATATCAAGATGTGTCTCCATCCTCTCAAGTTTGGATGAGCCACTCTGATACGGTAGATCACATTTCCGAAGACTGCCAAGTCATTGCTCGCAACAGTGACGGCGTCCCAGTTTCTCTTCAGTGGGGAGATTCTTGCTTCGGCATCCAATTCCACCCAGAAGTAACGCATTCACACGAAGGGAATACTATCCTTCGCAACTTCCTTGCGACTGCTAAGAACTTACAACGTTTCGACATCGGAGATTTCAAGAATCAGATGGTTCGTGAAATCAAAGAACGCGTAGGTACCAAACAAGTTGTCTGCGGTGTCTCTGGTGGCGTCGATAGTACCGTTTTGGCCGTCTTGCTCCATGAAGCCCAAGTCAACGTTCGTGCCATTTTTGTCGACAATGGCTTGCTTCGTAAGAACGAAGCTGCCGAAGTCCGTGCAAACTTCGAACGAATGGGGGTCGAAATCGAAACGGTTGATGCTTCAGAACGTTTCCTCTCGGCACTAGCAGGAGTCACTGAACCAGAAAAGAAGCGTAAAATCATTGGCGAACTTTTCATCGATGTCTTCTGGGATGCTGTTGGTGACGCAGAAATCCTTGCTCAAGGCACACTCTACCCTGATGTTATTGAAAGTGCCTCTAATGCGAAGTCTAAAGCCTCTACCATTAAGACACACCACAACCGCGTAGGTCGTATTCTCGAACTGCAGGCTCAAGGTAAAGTCCTTGAACCTTTGTCTGAGCTCTTCAAGGACGAAGTACGCGCCCTTGGTGCAACACTCGGCATTGAACACGACATCCTCTGGCGTCACCCATTCCCAGGCCCAGGGCTTGCCGTCCGTTGCCCTGGTGAAGTGACTAAAGAACGTCTTGATGTCATCCGCGAATGTGATGCGATTTTCATCGGCAAACTCAGAGAACACGGATGGTACGACAAAGTGTGGCAAGCATACGCTGGTCTCATTCCCGTCAAGACAGTTGGCGTTAAGGGCGATGAACGTTCATATGAGTGGGCTACCAACCTGCGTGCCGTTATCTCTGAAGATGCTATGACTGCCGATTGGGTGAAGTTACCATACGAGCTACTAGCAGAAACGAGTAATAAGATTCTCAATGAAGTAAAGGGGATTAACCGAGTGCTCTACGATATTTCGACAAAGCCCCCGGCCTCCATTGAATGGGAATAATTCCCCCTCTCTTCAGTTGTAATTCTTTCATATGGATACAACTAATCCAGTTCTAAGCGCCTTTTTAGCCATCATCCCTGTATATGTCATCATTGCATGCGGATGGATGGCAAGGCGCTTTCACTGGCTTCTCCCCAACCATGAACCTCCTATCCAAAGGATAGGACTTGACCTATGTTACCCATGTCTCGTCTTGTCGAGTATGTTGGGCAACGATATGTTAAGAAGCCCTCTGTTCTCCTTGGAAGCCGCAGGAGCAGGCTTTGCGGGCTGTATGCTCGGCATTGCAGCTGCTTGGTTTATTGGAGTGTTATTTAGCTACCGTGTTGGAACTGGGCTCCGCACTTTTGCTCTTGCGGCTGGCCTACAAAATTACAGTTTCTTTGTCATTCCCATCATCGCCGTACTCTACACAACACCCGGCAATCCAATGATGGGGATTCTGATGACTCACAACACGGGATGTGAGCTAGCCATTTGGACGGTGGGGCTTATCATCCTCTCTGGTGGATTCAAAAACATCACTCCTCGTATTTTCTTGCGAGGTCCACTAATAGGGGTTGTGCTTGGGCTCTTCCTCGTTTGGACTGGTCTTGACCAATACGTTACACCTCAGCCAGTACGCCAAACACTTCAAATGCTAGGGAACTGCGCCATCCCTCTGTGTGTCTTTCTCTTTGGTACGACAATGTACGATTCTTGGAAATCCGTCCGTTGGTCACCCAAGAATATCATCAGTGGCATTGTTGCTCGCCTCATGGTTGCCCCAGTTCTCATTCTCTTATTGGCTTGGGCTCTGCCCTTCAATAAAGAACTTAAGGAAATCATGATCATTCAGGCAGCCTGCCCCTCTGCGATGATTCCTGTCATCCTTGCCAAACAATTTGGTGGGAATCCAGGTCTTGCCATGCAGGTCTGCCTCATCACAACTTTTGTTTCCTTCCTGACCCTTCCTCTCTGGATGGCAATAGGCACACACTTTGTCATTGGTTTCTAGCTGACTCCTACTACATTTCCCTGTATCATTTGCTAGATCATGAGATTTCTGTTCCCCTTTTGCATAGCGATACTGACTTTCCTGGTGTCCTGCACACACGAATCACGTATTGACAGTGTTCGAGAAGTCCCCATTAAAACATCACACGCATCGCCTTTTGATACTGGACTTCTGAGAGCGCAGACAACCTATGTCATGCACGGGGCTATGACGAGCAAGGAACGCAGAGAACGTCTTGGACAGTACTATTACGTCTCATGGTATGATGCCCATCCAGATCAGTCGGCTACCCTCTGTTTTGAATATCAAATGGCTCATACAGGGTCTCGTGTGCACAAAAAAAGCATTTCCTTCCCAAGTGCTCGCTCGGGAGGAAGTAAAAAGGTTATCTTTTCTGTCATAGGAGATGAATACTTCAATGTAGGACCAGTGCTTACTTGGAAGCTGTCTCTGCTAGTTAATGGGAAATCCGTATCATCTCATCGTTCTTACCTCTGGCGAGATGACGCAACAACATCGGGCGAACTAACTCCCCCTAGCTCCTTTGATCCAATCCCTTCCATTTCTGGAGTAAATGCTTCTTCTATACAGTCTGTCAGGTCAGAAATAAAAGCGCAGTCTTCTAATACTAAAGAGACTTCTCCTGAGGCCACTGATGATACGCTCAATGGAGGAATCCAAGAGGAAGACGTAGATTCAGCACATTCTCCTGTCCAACCAGGAACAGTCTCAGGTTCAACCCTTCTCGACTGATTTAGGACTCTATTGAGGATCACCCTCTTGTAATATTAATTTACATATTGCGAGAACATCGATTGATAGGACGTCCCCTATTCTTGACCTCGAGCTTGGTATATGTTAGATGATGCGCTTCAATAAACTCTCTCCACAGTGACAACTGAACCAACAATTTCATACGGTCAATTTGATCAGTTCCTCTGGATCAAATGCACGGGGCGTGGCACTTTCATGAACAGTCCTCTCATGAGACACATTGCAGAAGCATACATTGCTTCTGGAGGCAAACTTGTTGTCATTGATTTGGAGACATGTTCCGGTGTGGATTCTACATTCATGGGAACTATCGCAGGTATTGCTCGCAGGCTCTCTAATTCTGAAGAGGAAGGAGAAGTACAAATAGCGGCTCCAACAGACAATGCACGCAGTGCTTTGGAATGCCTTGGCCTTGATGCTCTTGTCGACATTGAACCTGCTGAAGCTCCGTGGCGCGGGCACTTAGACGAAATCAGATCTCAGCTTTCCTTCTGTTCCTCTGATGAGGTTCCATTGCAAGGGTTGGAACAGACCATGCACATTTTGGAGTCCCATCAAACCCTTAGGTCAATGAACGAGGACAACGATGCCAAATTCAAGGCAGTCACAGAATGCTTGACTGAAGAGCTCAATAGGCAGAAAGGTGAGTCTTGAACTCCCTTTGCCATGGATCTCACTTGTGATTTACCAAATCGTCTTGCTACTGAACTAGCTAAGGAATATCTGAGATACCTTAGAGAATCTTCTCTTCTGGTAGCAGAATCTCCTTTGGCTCAGCATCAATTACCTGACGAGATCACATTGCAAATCCATTGGTTAGAAGGGCTCTGGGGAAGAGAATTCAACGATGATGAAGGGAACAGCGTCACAATTATCGATCCTGGTCAGTGGAATCGAAGTGCTGGTCCTGATTTTCTAAATGCGACTATCTCCCTTAACGGAGAAGAAATCCGAGGAGATATAGAATTAGATCCCATCCCAGAAAACTGGGAAGAACATCAACACGGATCTAATCCAAACTTCGATCACGTAGTTCTCCATGTGGCCTGTTTCCCAGCCTCAGCAGGTTGGTTTACTCGGAACTCTCAGCACAAGCGTATTCCGCTAGTCGTCATCCCTGAACAGATTATCCAACAGTCTGTCGCCCTGCCTTCTCGTCGGGATTATACACCCCCTGAAGGGATCTGTGCACTTACCTTCCAAAGCATGACTTTGGCACAGATTGAACACATCCTACAAACAGCATCAGCTTATCGACTGGCTAGTAAACGCAAACAGTGGCTTGTACTATCATCTAACTTTGGGAAAGAACAGGCGCTATATGAATTGATTGCCGAAACTCTAGGCTATCATTCCAACAAGTTGACCATGCGCCACCTAGCTCGCAGAGCACCCCTTCAACATCTGCATGATCAATCAGAAGCCATCCTTTTTGGAACGGCAGGCTTCCTCTCTCCAGTCCTTCCAGATTCAACAACTAGCGAAGCTCGTCAATACCACAAGAATCTTTGGTCAAGTTGGTGGCCCTGTCGCGAACAATGGGAATTATCCAATGGGAGACAGCTAACATGGGATATGGCCGGAGTTCGCCCCGCTAATCACCCACAACGCCGTGTCGCTTCATTAGCAATATTAGCTAATAAGATGAGAACGTGGAGATCCCTATGTACGATGGAAAGAGCAAAAGACCTAGTTGCTTTCCTAACATCCATCACCCATCCCTACTGGAGTTTTCACTACACTCTTCCTTCTGCCAAACAAGCAACTCCTATTGCGCTTATTGGTAAAAACAGGGCTCAAGACTTTGTCATCAACCATGTCACTGCCATAGATGACTCCGAGTCGGCATGGACAGCCTACCTACAACTCCCTGCTGAGGGGATGAACTCTAAAGTTCAACGGGCCATTGCTCGACTATTTGGAAGACGTACAGACATGCAACGCCTTCTCAGCAAAGCATACGTTCACCAAGCCCTCCTGCAGATTGAACATGACTTCTGTCTCAATACAAACTGTGCTTCATGTTCTCTTCCTAGCCAATGCCAACAATGGAAGTGACC
>CAYNVM010000039.1:0-13499 GCA_964400645.1 uncultured Akkermansia sp.
GAGAAATAGAGCGAAGAGCCCGAGGAGTTAGCGCCCTTAGAGAGGCTACCGCCGTAGCTAGCCCAAGGGAAGAGAGGCGATTGGGCGACAGTCACGTATTGGCGTGCCTGTTCGACGTTAGCCATCATCGCCTTGAGGCTGTGGTTATTGTTGTAGGTATCCGTGAGGAGAGCGCGGAGGTCAGAGTTCTTGAAGACCTTCCACCAAGGGAGGTCAGCCAAAGACTTATCTGAGGCGAAAGCGCCACGGAAGGCAGCGGGGACGTCGGTGTCGGGCCGACTATAGTTCGGCCCGAACATGCAAGAGGAGACGCACAGGGAAGCTGCGACCAGAGCGAGAGTTGGCAGTGAATTAAGCTTCATATGTAACGATTAACTAAAAATCAATGGAAGTTAGGGATCAGGCGTGTTGGTGTTCACCTTGGAGGTGTTTCATGGCAATGACTTCATCAGGGTCGTCGCCTTCATGTTTTGCGGAGATCTTAACACGGAAGAGTCGCATAATGAAGTAGAACGAGCAGGGGATGAGGAAAACACCGAGGACGGTGGCGAGGCCCATCCCAGCGATCACGACGATACCGATGATGTTACGGGAGTAGGCACCAGATCCTGAAGCAATAGCGAGCGGAACGCAACCCAAGATGAAGGCGAAAGATGTCATCAAGATGGGACGGAGACGGATCTTAGCGGCGGAGATGGTGGCATCAAAGAGGCTCTTACCACGTTCGATTTCGATGATAGCGAACTCGACGATAAGAATAGCGTTCTTAGCTGCCAAGCCGATGAGCATGACGAGACCGATCTGAGCGTAGAGGTTCATTTCATAGCCGAAGTACCAGAGACCAAGGATAGCGCCCAAGGCAGCGATCGGGATGGTGAGGAAGATACTCAGCGGAAGGGTCCAGCGTTCATAGAGAGCGGCCAGGATGAGGAAGACGAAGACAGAGGAAATGGCGAAGATGTCCGTGATGGAGATGCCATTGCGCACCTTGTTTTCCTGGAAGCTCATGCCAGCGTAGTCGAAGCCCATGTCATTAGGCATGATTTGGTAGAAGACTTCTTCCAGGGCCTCCATGGCCTGCGTGTTGGAGTAGCCAGAGGCTGGGGTAACTTGCAACTGAGCGGAGTTGTACAGGTTGAAGCGGAAGACGAATTCCGGGCCAGTAATATCTTCCGTAGTGACGAGAGCGGAGAGCGGGACAGCGACGCCGTTCTTGTTGCGGAGATAGTAGTTGCCGAGGTTTTTGATGTCCGAGCGGTCATCAGCCTGAGCTTGGAGGTAGACCTGCCATTGTTGACCCCAGAGGGTAACGTAGTTGAGGAAGAGAGAGCCCATGTAGGCCTGGAGCAGGCTGTTGGCTTCCTTCACATCAACGCCGTGGGTGTAGCACTTGGCGATGTCGAGGTTTGCGCGGATCTGAGGAACGGCCGACATCAGGGTTGAACGAGCGCTACCGATTTCAGGTCGCTTAGAAACTTCAGCGACGAACATTTTGGCTTGTTCATCCAAGTAGGTAGAGCCGTTACCGGCACGGTCTTGAAGGATGAAGGTAACACCGTTAGCGGCACCGATACCAGCAATGGCGGGCGGTTCGAAGCAGAAGGCGATCCCTTCCGAGATCTTGGTGGTGAGGAGGCCGTTGAAGTAACCGTTGAGTTCCTTAGCGCTTTGGCCAGGGCCTTGGCGTTCATCCCAGTTTTTGAGCTTGATGAAGAAGAAACCGCAGTTGGTACTCTGCACACCCGTGATCATGTTGAAGCCAATGACGCCCGTGACGTCTTCGACCGCAGGGTTAGCGCGGAGGAGAGAGTCAATCTTGACAACAGCTTCCTTGGTGCGCTGAGCTGAGGAGGCATCAGGCAATTGGACGCAGGCGAAGAGATAGCCTTGGTCTTCGTCAGGAAGGAAGCCACCGGGGATGTCCTTAGCGACTGGGTAAATGCAGGCGCAGATGATGGCCAAGAAAGGAATGGAGACGATGAGACGGCGCGTGAGGAAGCGGCAGACGCCGGTGTATCCATTAGCCGTGAGCTCGTAGGACTTGTTGAAGAGCTTGTAGAACGGAGTCAGCAAGCTGTGGGTTTGGCTCTTGGGCTTGAGAAGGATAGCGGAAAGAGCAGGGGAAAGGGTCAGAGCGTTGAACGCCGAGATAAGCATGGAGATAGCGATCGTCACAGCGAACTGCTGGAAGAGAGTCCCCGTGATCCCAGAGAGCATGAGGGAGGGGAGGAACACAGCAGCGAGCACGAGGGCGATAGCAATGACGGGGCCGGACACTTCTTCCATAGCAGCGAAGGCGGCTTGGCGAGGCGTGAGGCCACGTTCCATGTGAGATTCAACAGCTTCCACCACGACGATAGCGTCGTCCACCACAAGACCGATGGCGAGAACCATACCCATCAAGCAGATGGTGTTCAGGGTGAAGCCGATGAGCGGGAAGATCATGAATGTACCGATAATGGAGACCGGCACAGCAATGGCAGGAATCAAGGTAGCGCGCCAGCCTTGGAGGAAGACGAACACAACGATGACCACCAAGATCAGAGCTTCAACGAGGGTGTGTTTAATTTCCTCAATGGAAGCGCGGACAGCCGTGGTGGTGTCCATGCCCATTTTGTAGGTCAAGCCAGCAGGGAAGCTACGTGAGTACTCCTTCATCAACTGGTTGACAGCGTCAACAGCGGCAATAGCGTTGGAGCCAGGGGTCTGGTAGATAGCGATAGCGCCCGTAGGTTTGCCGTTGTAGAGAGCGTTCGGCGTGTAGCTTTGAGCACCGAGTTCGATGCGGGCGATGTCCTTCAAGTAGATGAAGTTGTTATCGACGGCACGGATGATGATGTCACCGAATTCTTCAGGGGTGGACAAGCGGCCCTTGGTGCGGACGGTGTAGGTGAACTCCTGACCAGGGAGGGCAGGTTCAGCACCGACCTGACCACTGGGGTTCACGGTGTTCTGAGCGGAGATAGCCGCTTGGACTTCCGAAAGGGTGATGTTTTGGGCAGCCATGCGGTTGGTATCAAGCCAGATACGCATGGCGTAACGGCCGGTACCGAAGACCTGGACGTTACCGACGCCAGGGAGACGCTTGATGGGGTCAACTAAGCTGACATAAGCATAGTTAGACAAGAAGACCGGGGTGAGGGAATCATCTTCAGAGTAAAGGTTGAGCACGCAGAGAGGAGCGGTTGCTGCCTTAGAGAGGGTGACACCCATTTGAGACACTTCGGAAGGCAACTGGGCGGTTGCTTGACCGTAACGCATGTAGGCCAAGGTTTGGTCCATGTTGGGGTCCGTGCCGGTCTTGAAGATGATCTGCATGGAGCTGATGCCGTTATTGGAGTTGGTGGACTGCATGTATTCCATGTTGTCCACACCAGACATCTGCTGTTCGATCGGGGAAGCCACGGAGTCGGTGACTGTCTGGGCATCAGCACCAGGATAGGTTGCCTGCAACATGATGTTGGGCGGGACGATGTCCGGGTACTGCTCGATGGGGAGGCTCAACATAGAGAGCCCACCGAGAAGGACCATGATGATGGAGATCACCATGGCGATGACGGGGTGCTTAATGAAGAACTTAGACATAACAGAAAAAGTATGACTTAGCGAGTTCGAGAGGAGGCGTTGCGAGGGCTTTTAAGAGAGGCGAGCGCAATGCGGAATCTCGGTCAATTATTTGTCATCCGATGGGGAGGTTGGCTGATCGGCAGCTTTTTCTTCAGGCGTCTTGAGCTTCCCATTCTCGTCAAAGTTCGAAATAGCGTTCGAATTGATGGTTGGTTGGGATTCGTGATAGACGTAGGGGATGGGGTTGACTGGAGCTTGCCCTTGGCGCATTGCAGCTTGCTGGATACCTTCGACGACGACGGTCATCTTTTCAGGGAAGTTTCCTTGGATAGGTTCAACGACCTGCATGTGATCGTAGACGGGACCCAACTTAACAGGCATCATGAAGGGGATGTTGTCAGGCTTGAGGCCGACGAGGAAGTTCATGCTCTGGCTCTTGAGGATGGCGCGAGCAGGGACGAGGTAAGCATCCTTGATGGTGTCAGTGACGGCACGGACGCGGACGAACATACCAGGACGGAGCAGGAGGTCAGGGTTGGGGATTTCGCCGACGATGTTGATGGTACCCGTTTCGCGGTTAATGTTGCGGTCAATAGCAACGGGTTTGCCCTTGTGGTCGAAAGTTTTGCCGTTAGCCAGGACGACTTCAAATTCCTGTTCTTCAGGATTGCCAGGGTGAGCCGAGAGCGTATCGAGGAGGTTTTTTTCGTTGATGGAGAAGTCAACGCGGATGGGGTTGATGGCGGAAATGGTGGTCAGCGGTTCCTGTGAGGAAGGAGAAAGGAGGTCGCCGAGGGAGGGGTTAGCAATGCCAGCGAAGCCAGAGAAAGGAGCGGTGATGGTGGTGAACTTGAGGTTAATTTCAGCATCAGCCACGCGAGCTTCAGAGGTCTTGATGGAAGCTTCCGCTTGCTTCAGAGAAAGGATGGCGTCGTCCAATTGCTTGCGAGAGACAGAACCCGTGGCAACGAGAGGGGTGTAACGTTGGACGTCGAGAGCGTAGCGTTCAGCATTGGCCTTATCTTGAGCGAGCGTACCGCGAGCTTGTTCGAGAGCGGCTTCAAAGGGGCGAGGGTCGATTTGGAAGAGGACCTGATCTTTTTGAACGTAAGAACCGTTGCGGTAATTCTTCGAGAGGAGGTAGCCACTGACTTGAGGTCTGATGTCAGAGTCTTCAGTACCGCGGAGAGATCCCACCCATTCAGCAGAGACAGGGACATCTTTACGGATCAATTCCGTCACCTGAACGTCAGGTGTAGGCATTTGCATTTGGGCGGCTCCCTGCTTGTCCTTACAGGAAGGGAGGATTGTTAAACCAGAGAGAACAGCCAAGGCGATTGTGCCAGTTGGGAGGAGGTTCTTGTTCATGTTCACAGACAGTACGTTACACCCACAGAAGTTACAATGCGGGCACGCGTCTATTTTCTGGCGTTTTCTGTCATTGTCAAACAATTATTCATGGTGTATGGCTCTGTAAAAGTGAGTTAATATCAACACTGTTAACGTGTTATGAATTAGTTAATATTTTATATATAAAAGGGATGCCTAAGTAAAAAACGGCCTAAAAAAACGCCCTGCGACTCGTGAAGGAGAGGCAGGGCGTGGAGTTATGATGATCAGCTAATTATGAAGTGGTAAATACCGCTTAGCGCAGGTGGAGGGCAGAGCGGTGGGCTTCTTCAGGCACCAAAGTTTTCCAAGTTGGGTCGTCTGCGGCGATCATGCGTTGGATGTCTCGTGGGGTGTGACGGAGGAGTTGTTCATTGAAGAACGGAACGTCCACGACGAGTTGGTTGGCCAAGAAATGTTGGTAGAGGGCTTGGTATTGTTCAGGTGCGCGGAAGGTGCGAGCGGTGACGAACTCGCCCGATTTTCTATTGAGCCAAGGGGAGACGTAGAGTCTTGTTTTATTTTGGAACGTGCGGCCGAAGGACTCGAGGATGCCCCCGGGGATATCGCGGGTCCACTTCTCCTTGAAGAGCTCATTCAAGAGGCCGATGGAGAGAGAGATGGCGATGGGTTCGCGCGTGTAGCGGCCGAGGAGTTCGGAGAGACCATCGAAGCGAGCGAGTCGGGTGATGAGGACAGTTTTGCCGAGAGCCTTGAGGCTGTCCGCGCGGTCAAGGAAGTCGAGGTGATCGACATCGCCCCCACGGAGGAGGTTGTTCATCGAGATTTCGCAGATGTCGATGCAGTTGGCGCGCGTTTTTTCGTCGACCTGAGAGAGGAAGGTTTTGCGGACGCTGTCCATGACCTCCATGTGGAGTCGGCAGACAGGGTCAAAGCTCCCACGCATGACGACGATGGGGCGCTTGTAGAGGACATCGGCGGCCTGAGCGACTTCGCCGTTGGGGAGGAACATGGTGGATTCCGTGAGGCCGGACTTCACCAATTGGAGGGCGAAGAGGCGGTTATCGACCATGGAGAAGCCGTGACCTTCAAAGCGGAGGACGTCGATTTCCACGCTTCTGGGGTCAATGTTGTCCATGAGAGACTCGACGAATTCGACGAGGCGGTCTCTCTTATGATAGACGGCGTACAGGATGTTGACGCCCAAGATACCCAGATCCCTCATTTGAGAGTCGTGAGAGGGTTCATTGAGGATGACGTGGACGATGAGGTCCGAGGGGGGCGCACCGGGGCGGAGCTGGAAGCGGACGCCGATCCAGCCGTGCCAGCGGCCGTCGTCGCGGTAGCCTTTGACCTTGACGGTATTACAGAAAGCGAAGAAACAGGTGTCGCTGCCCTTCTTATGGCCGAGGCGGTGGACGAGCTGATTGTACTCGTAGTCGAGCATGCCTTTGAGGCGTTCCTCAGAGACGTAGCGTTTGACAGAGCCGTAGAGCGTATCGCTGACGGTCATGTCATAGGCAGAGATGGTTTTGGCGACAGTGCCAGCGGTTCCAGAGGCACGGAAGAACCAGTTAGCGGTTTCTTGGCCAGCACCGATTTCTGCGAAGGTGCCGTAGATGCTTTTCTCCAAGTTGATTTGGAGAGCTTTTTCCTGAGTCAGAGCAAGAGCTTTTGTACTCATTGATGAAAGTGGTGGGTTAGGTGGGAAGATTAGAGACTACCCCGAGGCTCCTTCATATTGATGGGGGCGGGAGTGGGAAGGAGGATGGTGGCCTCCGTGGAGTCGTACAGGTCATCCTCGTCATCGACTTCAGCGGCGGGGGCAGGGGCGTTTTCGGCCGGGGTGGCAAGCAAGTCGTAGTTCTGCTTGTTAGGAGCGACGACTTGTTCCGTGTGATAGGGGTCCTTGCCGAGGAGGGCAGGTTGGCGAGCCAGGATGGGGATGACAGGCAGGATGCGACGGTTATTGGGGCCTGTGGAGCTTGCGAACATTTCCAGAGAGACCGATTCCTCACCGTGGACATCGCAGAGCGGGAGCGTCATGTCACCCTTGCGCAGGTATTCAGGGATGGTGGTGCTGCGGTACTTAGGCGACGAACCCGTGGCGCGAGGATCTAGCTCATAGCAGTTGCGCGTGGCACGCTTGCCAGAGACCGTACAGATCGGCACGTTTTCCACCGTGTTGGGGGGAACGAGAGCCTGGGCAGGGAAATCGCGGAGAGCCGACGCAAAGGTCTTGCCGAGGATGCTACCACAGGTGTCCGAAGAGAACGCGCCGTCATAGATGGCCTTGTGACCGTCGAGGAAACCGATCCAGACACCACAGGTGATGCGAGAATCATAGCCGAAGAGCCAGTTATCGCCGAAGTCGTACGTGGTCCCCGTTTTGACGCCACCTTGGAACTGGTTGGGGAGGAGAGGACGCACGCGTTGGGCAGAGCCCCTGGCGAGCGAGTCCGCAAGGATAGAGTGGAGTTGGAAGGCCGTGGCGGAATCCATGGCGCGGACGCGCTTGCGGTTGCCGAGGGCTTGAGGGGATTCCCAGATGACATAGCCCGTTTCGTCCTCGACGCGGTCCAGGAAGTAGAGATTGTCCGGGCGTTCGCCACCGTTCGGGATGGCGGTGAAGGCGATGGTCATTTCCTTCAGGGAAGCGGGTTCCGTGCCGACATAGATGCGAGGGCGGTAGACCGGATTGACCTCAGTGCCGGATTCGCGGACAGGCTTTCTGATGCCGAAGTCCTCCATTTTGCGGACGAAGGGCTTGGGGCCGATTTCCATGCCGAGGCGGAGAGAAGCAGCGATTTTGGATTTGCAGAGGGCTTCGCGCATGGTCACGTTGCCTTCGTAGCGGTTTTTCTGCTCTTCCATGCCCCATTCACCGAGGATGCCTTCGACGCCGCCGATGCCAGTGAGACGGTTGTCAATGGCGTCATCGAGGACCTTCGAGGCTGGGGAATAGCCCGATTCAAAGGCTGTGGCGTAAAGAACGGGAAGGAGAGACGTGCCAGGGGGACGAGCGCCGAGTTCAATGGCGTCGTACTGGCGCTTGGTGTAATCGCGACCGCCGTGGTACGCCAAGATGGCGCCCGTGGCATTGTCAACGACGAGGACAGCGCCATCCAAGTACTTGGGCGTGGAAGAGCCCGGGACGTATGAGGAAAGCTTGGGGTGCTTGAAGTCGGGACGCTTTTCGATGGCGTCGAGCGACGATTTCAGGGCCGCGCCCGTGGCATCTTGGAGATCCTTATCGAGGGTGGTGTAGATTTTCAGGCCAGCGGCATTAACGCGGTCTTCGCCGAGGTATTGGGTGATTTGGGTGGCGATGCGTTCGTAGATGTGCGAGACGCCACGGGTGAGAGGCTTGGGATTGGTGGCCAGAGGCATTTCCTGGAGTCTCTGCGCTTCAGACCAAGTGATGTAGCCCTCCTTGGCCATACGAGACAGCACGTGGTTACGCCACTTCAGGTTGGCCTTCGGGTGCGTGGTGGGCGCCAAGTTGTTAGGGTTTTTAATGAGAGCGGCGATGGAGGCAGCCTCACGAGTTGTTAAATCGGCCGGTTCTTTGCCGAAGTAACCGAGAGAGGCGGCGCGGATCCCATAATAACCGCGACCCAGATAGACTCTATTTAAGTAAAATTCGAGCACCTGATCTTTGCTATAACGATCCGTGATGCGCTTGGCTAAAAAGAGCTCAACGATTTTACGGCCAAAGCTGCCTTCGCCACGGTCACGAGCGCGCCCCTTCAGGTCATAGGCGTTACGGGCGAGCTGTTGGGTGATGGTGGAAGCCCCTTGGTTGACGTCGCCGTGGGCTTGGACGAGCTCGTAAGCGGCGCGGAACATGCCGATGAGGTCGTAGCCTGGGTGTTCGCGGAAGCGAGCGTCTTCCTGAGCGATCAGGGCGTTGATCATGTGGGGAGAGACCTTGTCTAAGGTGACGTAACTGCGGTTCTCCACGAAGATACGACCGATTTCGCGGCCCTTGCGGTCATAGATGATGCTCGGCTTTTCGAGGTCGTTAATGCGTTCCAGGTCAAATTCCTGCGCCCATTTTTCATAACGTTCCGTGACAATCGTGTAAGCGAACCAACCGAAGACGCCACCCAGAACAACGAGAATGAGCAGAGCTAGTGCTGCAAACTTAAAGAATCGCTTCAACCGACCTTCTTTTTTGTAAGTCGAATGGCGACGTTGATTGGAGGGATTGTGCCGACGGGGGCTTTGTGAACTGAGCTCAGACATGACGAGTTTGCCAGACCGTTAAAGTGCCGAATCGATTAGGAAGACTATAAAATAAGGAAATGATGAAAGCAATAGTAGTGTTTCAGGCGAGTCCTGACATTGATTCAACGCTTTGCTTTGAAAGTGCTAGGTCTTAGGGGAGAAGCATTAGGGTAAAGTTTTTGAGGATTTAAATTCTTCCTAATGGAGGAGATGTTAATCACTTAAAGAGATCGAGCTCTTCAGGGAAGTGAGTGAGGCCGTGGAGGTAGTCGGCCAGTTTGGGGTTATCAGAGGCGAGATCTTCAGCGGTTTGACCATCAGAGTTTTTAGCTAAGGGATCAGCACCAGCCTCGATAAGGAGTTTTGCTACCGAGAGGACGAGGTCTTGTTGAGCCATTAGCTTGTCGCAGTAACAACAGAGGGTCATGAGAGGAGGCCAACTGTAGCTCATTGAATGAGAGATGATGTGTTTTTTGTTCACATCGGCGCCAGCTTTGACTAGGACCTTGATTTTGTCGACGATGCCTTTGAAGTAACTCGTTTTGTGACACGCTGTTGCATTATCCCACATGGCGGTATCAAGGATTGTTTCTAGCCGATCTTTGAGAGGATCGGCTACTCCCAGAATCTCTCTTAATCCACCCGTTTCAACGATCATGCCGCCGGGTTCCAAGAGTTGGTAGATTGCGGCTAGCAGAGGAGTTGTCGTATCGTAGCTCATGGCATTGACATCGGCCCCTGCATCAATGAGGTATTGGGCGCTAGTACCGTCGACGCACCACATGAGAGGCGTTTGGCCCTCCTTGTCGATGGCCGAGGGATTGGCTCCAGCCTCCAGGAGGTAGCGTGTGCTTTTGGCGTTGGTGGAGTACATGAGAGGCGTCAGACCGGCTCTACTTTGGGCATTGACGTCCGCCCCGGCGTCGATGAGCAGTTTGGTGCATCGAGAGGAGTGGGTGCCCATGAGCACGCTCATGCGCTGACGGTTGACGGCGTGGATGTCAGCGCCGGCATCAAGGAGGAGCTTGGCCGCCTGAGTTGTGCGGGCGTACATCAGAGCCGTGTTTCTATTGAAATCCCGGGCATTAACGTCGGCCCCTGCGTCAATGAGCAATTTGATGACCTCGGCTTTTTGAGCCACGAAGATGGCGGACATACCCTCAGAGTTCCATGCAAAATTGACGTCAGCGCCTGCTTCCAGAAGAAGGCGGACGCATTCAGTTTGGCCAGCCCCGGCAGCTAAGAGAAGCGGTTTGGCGAGAATTAGATCCAATGGGTGATCAAGTTTGCAGTAGTGATTGATGTTTACACCATCTTGAATGAGGCGTTGCAGAGCTGTGGCGTCGCCTTCTAAGCAGGCGTTTTGGAGCTCTTTATTCTTTGGGGAAATAGGGTCGAGGTCTGGTTGATGAAAAGATGGTATTTGCATGGTTGTGATGATGAGTTCCCTAAAAATTAGCAAGTTGTGTCTCTCATGGCGATGATTTCTTCTTCAAAAACGGAGGGTATTTCTGTAAACAGTCCCCGAAATGATGGAAGACCGACCCTTTGTTATTTGCCATATGGTAGCGTCACGAGATGGGCGCGAAACGGGGGAATTTTTGGAGAGTGACGAGGCACAGGAAGCGGTGGAGCGATACTACCAACTGAACAGAGAGTACGCTGCGGATGCTTTTGCGTGTGGTCGCATCACGATGGAGACAAGTTTTACCCAAGGTTGGGAGCCTGATCTCAGCCCTTTTCAGGGGACTGCGTTCCCACGAGAAGACTTTGTGTGCCACCGCGATCCGGCGACCTCGAGGTATGCTGTGGCTTTTGACCGACGAGGTCGGCTGGGGTGGCAGAGCTCCATTATTGCCGACAGTGATCCAGGCTATGA
This sequence comes from uncultured Akkermansia sp., assembly GCA_964400645.1. GTDB lineage: Bacteria > Verrucomicrobiota > Verrucomicrobiia > Verrucomicrobiales > Akkermansiaceae > Akkermansia. Next base: position 11,027 of record CAYNVM010000039.1, read on the forward strand.
CCAATCGGTCGTCATCGAAGTGCTATGCGAGGATACCGAGGATGCTCGACTAGCATGGTTCCGACATTTGGGTATATCCTACATTTTTGCAGGGGAACATGAGTTGGATCTGCTTCTTGCCCTGAAGAAACTCAAATCACTTTTTGGCATCAACACCTTGCTATTGGAGGGAGGTCCCATTCTCAACGCCTCTTTTAAATCCGCAGATCTCATCGATCAATACAGCACGGTGATTGCCCATTGCTGAGGCTCTTACAAGAAGTCTTTGAGCTTCTCTTTCAGCAGGTTTCTGGCGCGGAAAAGAAGGCTTTTGGTGCTAGACACCGAGTTGCCCAAGATGGCGGCGATTTCCTCGTAGGGGAGATTTTCAAAGCGTCGCAGTTGGATGGCGAGTCGCATGTGCTCCGGGAGGGAGTTGATGGCTTGGTCCACGGCGTCGGTCAGCTCAGAGTGCAGGAGAGCCGTGTCAGGGGAGGGAGCGTCGTCGACCGAGAGAGTGAGCCCGGAGTCCTCTTCAAGGGAGTCAGCCGACTGGACGGGTTTGCGACGGAGACGGCGAAGTTCGTTGGAGACGAGATTTTTGAGGATGGTGAACATCCACGTCGTGAACTTGGCAGTGGGTTCGTAGGTAGCTGCGCTTTTCCAGATGCGGATGAAGACCTGCTGGGCAATGTCATCGACATCACCACCAGAGCCACGGAGCATGGTGGAGACCGTGGCGTAGACGGCATCTTTGTGGCGTTGGATAAGGGCTTCCATGGCCGAGGCGTCTCCAGCACGGATGCGCAACATGAGCTGAGCATCTAGGGCATTCAGATTGCTGTCGTCTGGATCCACCATGATTCCGATTTTCTAACATTAAACCCCACGAGGGGAAATCAGTTTCAGAAAAACGTCAGTTCTGCGACGGATTTTGCGTTGAAGTCTCAGGAGCAAGCTCTGGCGTGGGGGCTTGGGCCGGGAGGAGGTAGAGCTGTTCGATGTCGCGGAGGTAGCGAGTGATCGGCGTGGTTGTCGATTGGTTAGGCATGCGCAGGATTTGCATGGCGCGCATGTAGGAGGCAAAGGTGTTGGAAGGGTTGTGGCTGGTGTTGATCTCGTACCAGTCGAGGTAGTCACGCGTGCGCGTGGCGGCAACCATGGAGAGACGACGCATTTCGCTCAGCTCCTCGAGTTTCTTTTGGATGTCATCCTTCACGTATTTGTCAGCGATGAGGCGAGCAATGATACGGGCGTAACCCGTGATAATGCCACGGTACGTGGGGAAACAACGGTTGCTGAGATAGACGAGGTTATTGAGGCTGATGTTCAGCTGGGGCTTAGCGTCTGGGAGAGCGAGCAAGGTGTCCAAATCAGCGATATCGACCGTAGACGAGACCTTGGTTTCAGGATCGTATTTGAGGAACGAGAGAGCCTCGACGAGTCGCTTTTCCGAGGTGGCCAAGGTCAGGGCCTCCGTCATTTCAGGAGTGGCCATGGTAGAGAGTTGGAGGCTCCACCATTTGTGAAGAGAAGTGGGGGTGAGGCTGAGGAGAGGGAAGTTACGGGCGACCAAGTTTTCCGGTTGATCGGCGCCCAGAATAGCTTCGTTGAGGACACGCATCATGGCCTCCTCGCCGCCTTTTTGGTTGAGCAAGCAGAGGATGAGAGAGCCGCAAGAGGCTTTGTAGGCCGCATAGGTGGTGGCGTCGAATTCCTCCTGAGGATTCTTGGCATTGAGGACCTGTTGGGGCGAGAAGATTTCGCCACGGTCAAAGAGCGTGGCATACAGCTCGCGGTCAGGGTGGCCCGTCTTCCACTGGATGGCTTGTTCGATGCCAGTCAGCAACCAGGGGGGCAACTCAATGTTTTCGGGCAAGCCATTGGGGTCGATGTCGCGCAACATGAGTTCATAGAGCAACATGGTGGTGACGGCTCGGTTCAGATCCTCGATATCAATCCCCCGACCGATGTGGAGGTTGATGTAGTAGTGAGGGCTGTCCTCGATGACGTTGATGCCCATGCGGATGGGGCGGAGCGGTGTGGGGGCGCCTGATTTGCCAAAGAGATTGACGTCGATGTTGTTCTTCCATTCACGCGGAAGCTTAAGGAGATCGAGGAGGCCCTTGCGGATATCGTCACACTTCACGCTGAGAGCGGAGGTGAGACTGGGGTCTTTGCCACGGACGACGAATTGCTTGGAGCCAGAGATGCTCGTGTACGTGCGATCAGGTTGGGGCTCGGGAGTGGCAGGGGAAACGAAGTCAGTGGGTTGGGACTGCGAGACCTCATCCGAGGCGTCACTGGGGAGGAGTTCCGTTGTGGCGTCATCGGTGTTTTCTGCAGGCTCTTCTGTGGACGTGGTATCGTCATCGAAAGGGACGGACGAGGGGCCCGTCGTTTCAGACGAGTCTTCTGCAGGAATGGGAGTTGGTGCGGAAAGTTTGTCGCTAGGTGCCGGAACTGGAGTAACGGCAGGTTGAGGGGGAGTTGC